>NZ_JBIVZG010000025.1:0-130694 GCF_044759445.1 Streptomyces sp. NPDC101118
GAGCGGGGGTCCGGGGGCGGAGCCCCCGAAAGGGTCCGGGCGAAGCCCGGGGAACGGAGGAAGGGCGGGTAGGGGACTCGCCCCGCAGGGCAACGACCCGCACCCGGCAGACGGCCCGCACCGCACCCGGCAGACGGTCCCGCACCGCATCCGGCACGGGACCGGCACCGGCACGGGACCCGCATCCGGCACGGGACCGGCACCGGCACGGGACCCGCACCGCACCCGGCACGGGACCGCGCCCGGCACGGGACCGCACCCGGCACGGGACCCGCACCCGGCACGGGACCGGCACCCGGTGCGGGAGCGGCCTACGGCGTGACCGCGTACGCCTCCGCACCCCACAGCGAGCACCCGTACCGCGTGGCCCGCTCATCGCACAGCACCCGCACGAACCGCGTCCCCGCCTCGTCCATCCGCACCGACTCGCGCCCGCCCGCGGACGCGACCACGGCCGCGGTCCGCCACGTCACGCCGTCGCCGGAGACCTGCACCCGGTAGGAGGAGGGGTACGCGTCCTGCCAGTGCAGCACCAGCTGCCCCAGCCGCACCGGTCCGGCCAGCTCGCCCTGCCACCACGCGCCGTCCTCCGGCAGGGAGGACCAGCGGGTGGCGGGGTCCGCGTCCGTCACCGCCGACGCGGGGAAGGCGGGGGTCTCGTCCCCCGAGGACGCGGCCGGACGCCCGGCCAGCAGGTCGGCGCCGCCCGTCCGCGGGAACGCCCGCACCGTGAGGGTGCGCGACTCGGTGCCGAAGGACACCGGCACCTCGTACACGCCCGGCGGCGTGCCCTCCGGCACCACGACCTCCACCGGCACGGTCAGCTTCCCGCCCCGCGGCACCGTCGTCCTGGCCGGCACCTTCACCTGGATCCCGTGCGGCGCCCGCGCGGTCATCGCGCCCTGCACCCCACCGGGCTTCAGCGCCGCCAGCTCCGCGGTGACCCGCTGCGCCGACCCGCCGATCTCCGCGTCCGCGCGCCCGCTGCCCGCCAGCTCGAAGCGGGCCGAAGGGTCGTCCGCGAACCACGGCACCACCTTGTGCACCGCCGGCGCCTCGCCCGCCCACACCAGCCGTATGGCGTCGGCGCGCAGCCCCGTGGCGTGCGCCTGCGTCCAGCCGCTCGGCGAGACGTCGCCCACCTTCCGCCAGCCCTCGCCCGGCACGTGCGCCTCGACGGCCGCGCCCCGGTCGCCGGCCGGCGCGTCCGCGCGGGGCCCGGTCATCACGGTGACCGCCTCGACCGGCCGTACGCCGCCCAACTGCACGGTGTACGAGCGGTCGTCCCGCGACACCGTGCCCACGGCCCGGCGGCTCGCGCCGGTCCACTCGTCGGCGGCCTCGGCCGCCTCGGCCAGGAACGGCCCCAGCACACCCTTGCCGACCACCGCGGAGGAGTCCGCCGCCCCGACGGCCTTGCGGGCCTCCGCCAGCGCCAGCTGCGCCTTCCAGGCCGCCGCGCCGTCGCCGTGCCCCTGGGCCCGCAGCAGGTCGACGGCCAGTTCGCCGGCCGCGCCGTACCGGGCCAGCTGTTCGATCCAGGGCCCCGCCTCGGTGCCGAGCGTGCCGTCCGCCGGACCGCGCAGCCGCTCGGGCGCCTCCCGCATCACCGTGAACGCCGCCCGCAGCCGGTCCGCGGCCCGGTCCTGGGCCGCCCGGTCCGCACCGCCGCGCGCCGCCCAGAACTCGGCGAGCAGCGGCCGCAGGTACGCGGACTCGTCGGCGCCCAGCACGGAGGACGCGGTGTTCCCGGCCAGCGCCCCGAGGGCCTCGCGCGCCCGCGCGTCCCCGCCCGCCAGCTCGTCCAGGGCCGCGGCCCAGGAGGCGCCGGCCTGGTACCCCCGTGGGTTCCATGCGTAGTCGGCCGCGGTGAACAGCGGTACGCGGGACAGCGCGGCCTGCTGCATCGCGTTGCCCAGCACCGCCGCCGAGCCGTTGGCCACCGCGGGCTCCCGGCCCTGGTAGGGGCCGAGGAAGAGCCGCTCGGGCGCGTAGTCGTTGACGGGGTAGTTGTCCATGGTGACCAGCGCGTGCCCGAAGACCGCGCGCGTCCCGGCCAGCTCCCGGCCCGTGATGGTGCGCGGCACCACGCCGACGCCGGTCCACGCGATCTCGACCCGCTCGTCCAGCGCCCGGGCCAGCGCGGTGCGGTACTTGGTGGCGCCGTCCTGGTAGAACTCCGTCGGCAGCAGCGACAGGGCCTCGGCGCCCGGGTGCCGCCGGGCCAGCTCCGAGGCGACCGTGTTCGCCAGGTCCGCGTGGGCCCGCGCCGCCGCCTCGGGCCCCTTGCCGTACCGCTCCCGGTCCGCCCGGCACTGCCACTCGGTGTAGCTGACGTCGGGGAACTGGAGCTGGAAGGCGCGTACGCCCAGGGCCCACATGGCGTCGAGCTTGTGCATCAGGGCCGCGCGGTCGTCCGCCGAGGACAGGCAGAGGTTCTGGCCGGGGGCCACCGCCCAGGCGAGGGTCACGTGGTTGGTCCTGGCCCGGGCGGCCAGGGCGTGGAAGTCCTCGCGCTGCTCCTCCGGGTACTCCTCGCGCCAGCGCGCGCCGCGGTACGGGTCGTCGCCGGGGGCGTAGAGGTAGCGGTTCTGCTTGGTGCGGCCCAGGAAGTCGAGCTGCGCCAGGCGCTGTTCGCGGGTCCACGGCTCGCCGTAGAAGCCCTCGGTGATGCCGCGGACGGCGGCCGCGGGCCAGTCGCGCACCAGGACGCCGGGCACCCTGCCGCCCGCGGGGACGAGCTGGCGCAGCGTCTGGGCGGCGTGGAAGAGCCCGTCGGGGCCGGTGCCGACGAGGGCCACGGTGTCCCGGCCCGCGTACGCGCCGACGGCGAGCCGGTAGCCGCCCGCCGGCAGGTCGGCGGCCTCGGTGGCGCCGAGCGCGCGCAGGGCCTGTTCGGCGTCGGGGCCCTGGAGGCGGAAGACGGTGCCGCCGGCGGGCAGCGGGGCGTCCGGAGCAGCCTCGTGCAGGGTCCGTACCCCGGCCGCGCGCAGCGCCGTACGGACGACCTCGACGGCGTACGGGTCGGTCCCGGCCGGTGTGACGAGCACGGCCTCGGCGCCCAGCGGCACGCCGGGACCGGAGGCGAGCAGGGACTGCGGGCGGGGCCAGAGCGCGGGCAACGCGGCGCCGCGGACGGGCGGCTGAGCGTCCGTCGGCCCGGCGGCGGGCCCGGTCACGGGTGTCGGAGCGGGGGCCGCCAGCGCCCCGGGCGCCGCGAGCAGCCCGCCCACGACGGCGATCGCGACGGCGGTGGTGCGCTTCCTGCCCCGGATCGGCACCCGGGCCTCCTTCGTGTCGAGACGGCCCCCCCGCTCGTACGAATGAGCCCGAGCCCACCACCCGTGCGGCTGAAGTGTCAACGCCCATGGCCGTTGTGACCGTTATGACCCGAGATCATTTCGCCGGAAGGCGCCTGGAGTGCAGGAATGCGCGGCGAAGGGCCGGGGTAGGCCCCCGATGTTCCGATTCGGCACGAAGGAGTGCGCACATGTCCGGAAGGACCCGTTCCAAACAGGCCCGAGCGGTTTCTGCCGCCCCTCTCCCGCACCTGCCGCGGCAGGGTTCCCTGCCGCCCCTCACGAGCGAGCCGCCGCTCGCCGACGCCGCACCACTCACCAGCGAGCCGCCGCTCGCGGAAGCAGCCCCTCTGACGAGCGAGCCCACCGCCCCCGGTGCGGCCTCGGACCAGGGGCCGACAGGGGTCTAGATGGGCCTTGCCCGGCTCGCCGCAGTCCATGGAGTAGCCACCTCCTACGAGCCCTCCGAGGGCGTCAGCGTCCCGGTCGCGGACGCCACCGTCGTCGCGGTGCTCGCGGCCCTGGGGGTCGACGCGTCGACCCCGGCCGCGGTCTCCGCCGCCCTCCGGGCCGCCGAGGACGAGGCCGCAGCCCGGCTGCTGCCGGCGACGCTGGTGTGGTGGTGGGCCGGGCCGCCGGTGCCGCTCCCGCGCGGGGTGCCGGGCGGGGTGCCGGGCGGGCCGGCCGCCCCGCCGCCCGCCCTGGCCGGGCTGCCGCCCGGCACGCGGATCCGGGTGGAGCTGGAAGACGGCGGTAGCGTCGAGTGGGCCGCGGGCACGTCCGCTGCGCAACCTCCCGCGAGCGCGAGCGCGTCCGCGTCCGCGTCCGCGGGCACCGACTCGGGTGCGGCCACGGGCGCGGCCACGGCCACGGCCGCGGGCTCGGCCACGGATGCGTACACGGGCACGGGAAGAGGCGCGGGCGGGCGTACAGGCGCGGCTGACGGCCCGTCCGGCGGGCCCGGCGCCGTGCCGCTCGGCGTGCACCGGGTACGGGTGGTCGCGCCCGACGGGCGGCAGGGCGGGGCCACGCTGGTCGTCGCGCCGGAGCGGGCGCCCGCGCCGCCGGAACGGGCGCACGGGCTCCTCGTACAGCTCTACTCCCTGCTCTCGCACCGCTCCTGGGGCATGGGGGACCTCGGCGACCTGGCGGAGCTCGCCGCCTGGGCGGGCCGCACGCACGGCGCCGGCTTCGTGCAGGTGAACCCGCTGCACGCGGCCGTGCCCGGCCGCCCGACCGACCCCTCGCCCTACCGCCCCTCCTCGCGCCGCTTCCCCGACCCCGTCCACTTGCGCGTGGAGGACGTCCCGGAGTACGAGCAGGCCGGCCCGGAACGGCGTGCCGCGCTGGCGGAGCTGTCCGCCCGCGCCGCCGTCCTGCGCCAGGAGGTGCTCGACAAGGGCGGCCTGATCGACCGTGACGCCGTCTGGGAGGTCAAGGCCGAGGCCCTGCGGGTGCTGTACGCCGTCCCGCGCGCCCCGGGCCGCGAGGCCGAGCACCGGGAGTTCCTCGCCGCCCAGGGCCGGGCCCTGGAGGACCACGCCCGCTGGAGCGCCCTGGCCGCCGCGCACGGGCCCGATCCGGCCGCCTGGCCGGACACCGCCCCGGAGGCCGAGGTGGCCTTCCACCGCTGGCTCGCCTGGCTGACGGACGGCCAGCTCGCCACCGCCCAGCGGGCCGCCCGGGAGGCGGGGATGCCGCTCGGCCTGGTGCACGACCTCGCGGTGGGCGTCCACCCCGAGGGCGCCGACGTGTGGGCGCGGCCCGGGGCCTTCGCCGCCGGGATGTCCGTGGGCGCGCCGCCGGACGCCTTCAACGCGCGGGGCCAGGACTGGGGCCTGCCCCCGTGGCGTCCGGACGCGCTGGCCGCCTCGGGGTACGCGCCCTACCGCGGGCTGCTGCGGGGGCTGCTGCGGCACGCGGGGGCGCTGCGCATCGACCACGTGATGGGCCTGTTCCGGCTCTGGTGGGTGCCGGGCGGGCGGCCGCCCACCGAAGGGACGTACGTCTCCTACGACGCCGAGGCGATGCTCGCCGTGCTGGTGCTGGAGGCACACCGGGCGGGGGCGGTGGTGATCGGCGAGGACCTGGGCACCGTGGAGCCGTCGGTGCGGGAGGCGCTGGCGCGCCGGGGCGTGCTGGGCACGTCCGTGCTGTGGTTCGAGCGGGACTGGTCCGGTGACGGCCTGCCGCTGGCGCCCGAGCGCTGGCGGGCGGACTGCCTGGCCACGGCCACCACCCACGACCTGCCGCCCACGGCGGCCCGGCTGACGGGGGAGCACGTGGAACTCCGCCACCGGCTGGGCCTGCTGACGCGCCCGCTGGCCGAGGAGCGGGCGGCCGACCGGGCCGAGACGGCCGAGTGGCTGGCCCTCCTGGACCGCCTCGGGCTCGGGGCGGACGACGAGGAGGCCGCCGTCCGGGCGCTGTACGGCTTCCTGCTGCGCACCCCGGCCCGGCTGGTCGGGGTCTGGCTGCCGGACGGGGTGGGGGACCGGCGCCCGCAGAACCTGCCGGGGACCTGGGACGAGTACCCGAACTGGCGGCTGCCGGTCGCCGACGCGTCCGGCCGGCCGCTCGCCCTGGAGGAGGTGGTGGCCTCGCCGCGGCTGAACGCGCTGATGAGAGCCTTGCGGGAGGGGGCGTGACCTCGTACGGCACCCCCGGGCGCGCGAGCCGATCGGGTGTTCGCTACTTTGGCACCGTGGACAAGAAGAACGCTCTGCGCGCCGGTGCCGTCGCGGCCGGCTCGACGCTGATGATGCTGCTCATGACGTCTCCCGCGCTCGCGCTGACGCGCGACGACGGTGACGACCCCGGCCCGGGCCTGAGCGTGGGTGAGACCCTCGGTCTGTTCGTGTTCACGCCCATCGTGCTGTTCCTGGTCATCGCGGGCCTCGTGATGGTCGGCGACAAGTCCCGCAAGCAGGCCAAGCAGGGCTGACCCCCACCCCCATTTCGCGCCGGGGCGTCCAGGCCCGTACGCACACGTCCGTGTGCAGGTACGGGCCGGGGCGCCCCGTTCCCGTTTCCGGGGGCCGTCGGCTCCCGCGGGGTCTACCCGGGCAGGCCGGCGAGCAGTTTGCGCAGCAGGCCGGTGAGGACCGCGGTCTCCTCGCGGTCGAGTCCGGCCAGGCAGGCGTGCTGGGTCTCCAGGCCGGCCACCACGGCGGCCTCGACGAGCTCGAAGCCCCGCTCGGTCAGCGTGACCTGGAGCGCGCGGCGGTCGGTGGGGTCGGGGCTGCGCGAGAGCAGCCCGGCCCGTTCCAGCTTGTCCAGGCGGCCGGTCATCCCGCCGGTGGTGAGCATCAGGGTGGCCGAGAGCTGCCGCGGCGAGAGGGTGTAGGGCTCGCCGGAGCGCCGTAGCGTCGCCAGCACGTCGAACTCCCCGCTCGAGATCCCGTGGCGGGCGTACGTCTTCTCCGCCGCGTCCGTGACGGCGCGGCTGATCCGGTGGATCCGGCCGAACACCCCCATGGGCGAGACGTCGAGCTCGGGGCGGACCGTGTGCCACTGCGCGCCGATGGCGTCGACGGCGTCCTGGGGCTCCGGCTGGTCGGGATGGGGGCTTTCGTCCATGCGCCGCAGTATCTCCCGGCCGCCCGTCCGCGCCCGGGCGGACCCGTCTCCAGATTTAGCTTGCTACTAAGTAACTGAGTGCTAAGGTATTTCCAGCGACCTGCTCGATCACCTCCACAGGGGAAGCCGAGGTCCCGCCATGAACCGCGCCGCCGTCGTCGCACTGACCGCTCTCGCCCCGGTCGCCTGGGGCAGCACCTACGCCGTCACCACCGAGTTCCTGCCGCCGGACCGGCCGCTCTTCACGGCCACCATGCGCGCCCTGCCCGCCGGCCTCGCCCTGCTGGCCGTCTCCCGCACCCTCCCCAAGGGCTCCTGGTGGTGGCGGTCCGCCGTCCTGGGCGCCCTCAACATCGGCGCCTTCTTCCCGCTCCTCTTCCTGGCCGCCTACCGCCTCCCCGGCGGTGTCGCCGCCGTCATCGGCTCCATCGGCCCGCTGTTCGTCGCCGGCCTCGCGGCGCTGCTGCTGGGCGAGCGGGCGACGACCCGGACCCTGCTGGCCGCCGTCGCCGCCGCACTGGGTGTGAGCATGGTCGTACTCAAGGCCGGAGCCGCGCTCGACCTGGTCGGCGTACTGGCCGGCGTCGCCTCCTCCGCCTCCATGGCCGCGGGCACCGTGATGACCAAGCGGTGGGGCCGCCCCGAGGGCGTCGGCCCGCTCGCGATGACCGGCTGGCAGCTCACCGCCGGCGGCCTGCTGATCCTGCCGGTGGCCGCGCTGTTCGAGGGCGCGCCGCCCGCGCTCGACGGCCGCGCCCTGGCCGGCTACGGCTACCTCGCCCTGGTCAACACCGCCGTCGGGTACTGGCTGTGGTTCCGCGGCATCGGGCGGCTCACCGCCACTTCCGTCACCCTGCTCGGCCCGCTCTCCCCGCTGACCGCCGCCGTGATCGGCTGGGCCGCCCTCGGCCAGGCCCTCTCGCCCGTCCAGCTGCTCGGCATGGCGGTCGCCTTCGGGGCCACCGTGGTGGGCCAGCTGCCGGCGCGGCGGCGGACCGGGGCGGTCGCCTCCCCGGTGGTCGCCCGCCACGAACCGTTCAGTTCAACTGAACAGAACGATCGAAAGTTTTCGATGGACCTGAGCAATGGCGGGATGCGACGGTAGGTCCACGAACCGACACGACACCCCAAGGGAGAAGGGAAGGCGAACCGTGGCCGTCATGGACCGCGTCCGCACCGCACCGCAGCAGGCCACCGGAACGAGGGGGGCCCGCACGAAGAAGGGGGCCGCCGGCCTCGGACTCCTCCTGGCCCTGGTGGCGACGGTCGTCTGGTCCGGCAGCTTCGTCGCCTCCCGCGGACTGGCCGACAGCGTCCCGCCCGTACAGGCCGCCTTCTGGCGGTGGCTCGTCGCCATCGCCGCCGTGGCGCCCTTCACGGCGCGGGAGGCCTGGCGGCAGCGGGCCCTGATCCGCGAACACCTCGGCTTCGTCACCCTCGCCGCCCTGCTCGGCGTCACCGTCTACAACACCCTGGTCAACCAGGCCGGCCTGACCACCGCCGCCTCCAACATGGGCATGATCATGGCCGCCTCCCCGGTGGTCATGGCCCTCTTCAGCAGGCTCGGCGGCGAGCGCCTCGGCGCCCGCCGCACCGCGGGACTCCTCGTCGCCGCGCTCGGCGTGCTGCTCCTGGTCGGCAAGGGCTCGCCCGGCATCGACCTCGCCGCCGGCGACCTCTGGATGTTCGGCGCCGCCCTGTCCTTCGCCTCCTACAGCGCCCTGGTCCGGCGCAAGCCCTCCGGGATCGGCGGCCCCGCCTTCCTGTTCGCCACCTTCGTGCTCGGCGCCCTGATGCTGGCCCCCGCGTACGCCGTCTCCGTCGCCGTCCAGGGCCCCTTCGACGCCACCCCCGGCACCGTCGGGCCGCTGCTGTACGTGGGCGTGTTCTCCTCCGCCCTCGCCTTCTTCGCCTGGAACAAGGCGATCGCGCTGGTCGGAGCCGCCCGCGCCGGCGTCGTGTACTACCTCCAGCCGGTCTGCGTCGCCGTCCTGTCCTTCGCCCTCCTCGGCGAGGCCACCGGCCCCCTCCAACTGCTGTGCATGGCGCTGATCCTGGGCGGCGTGACGCTGGGGGCGCGCAGGTAGGTTGCGCTCATGACCGAGTGGGACCTCAGGAAGCTCCGGATCCTGCGCACGCTCAGCGAGCGGGGGACGGTGACCGCGACGGCCGAGGCGCTGACGATGACGCCCTCGGCCGTTTCGCAGGCCCTGTCCGGGCTCGCGAAGCAGCTGGGGGTGACGCTGCTGGAGGCGCAGGGGCGCCGGGTGCGGCTCACGGACGCCGCGCACCTCGTACTCCGGCACACCGAGGCGGTGTTCGCGCAGCTGGAGCGGGCGGACGCCGAACTCGCCGGGTACGCGCACGGGGAGGCGGGCGAGGTCCGCGTCGCCGCCTTCTCCACCGCCGTACCGGCCCTCGTGGTCCCCGCAGTGGTGGCGCTGCGCCGCTCGCACCCCGCCCTGGAGGTGCGGGTACGGGAGTCCGAGGCGGCCGAGTCGTACGAGCTGCTCTCCTCCGGCGAGGTCGACCTCGCCCTCTCGCTCGCGGCCCACGCCCCCACCGCGGCCGACCCGCGCTTCACCCGCGTACCGCTGCTCGCCGACCCCCTGGACGTGGCGCTGCCGCCGGGCCACCCGCTCGCCGGGGCCGGGGAGCTGCGGCTGGCCGACCTGGCGGGGGACCCCTGGATCTTCGGCGGCAGCGGCCCCTGGTCCGAGATCACCCGCGCCGCCTGCGAAGCGGCCGGCTTCGTCCCGGAACAGGCCCACTCGGCGGCCGGCTGGACCGCGATCCTCGCCATGGTCGAGGCGGGCATGGGCGTCGCGCTGATCCCGCGCATGGCCGCCGCCCGCGCCGCCGCCGTCGCCGTCCGGCCCCTCCCGCACGACCGGCCGCTGCGGCACGTCATCGCCGCCACCCGCCGGGGCGCCGACTCCGCCCCCGCCCTCTCCCGCGTCCTGACGGCCCTCCGCGAGGCGGCCGCACCGGACGGACACCCCGGTGATTGACCCTCGACCTGGTGCAGGCCCCAGGGTTCCGGGTGTGGAGAGCGAGATGCGCACGATCGGCGAGATGGCCCGCGACGGCGGACTGGGCGTGAGCGCCCTGCGGTTCTACGACCGGGCCGGCGTGCTGGTCCCCGCCTGGGTCGATCCCGTGAGCGGCTACCGCTGGTACGGGCCAGAACAGCTCGACGAGGCCCGGCTGCTGGCCCGGCTGCGCGGGGCCGGCATGCCCCTGGCGGACGTCAGGCTCGTCCTGGCCGGCTGGTCCGGCACGGACTCCAGCGTCGTACGGGAGCTGCTGGAGGCCCATCTGCGGCGCCTCGAACGGGGCCTGGCCGACGCGCGCGCCGAGTTCTCCGCGGTCCGAGCACTGCTGGAGCACAGGGAGAACCCCATGACCGCACACCCCGCCACCCTCCGCCTTTCCGTCCCCGCGGCCGGCCTGGCCGCCGCGCTGGACGCCGTCCGGTTCGCGGCCGGCACCGACCCGGACCTGCCGGCGCTGGGCGGCGTCCTGTTCGACGCCGAGGGCGAGCACCTGCACGTGGTGGCCACCGACCGGTACCGGCTGGCCGTGGCCCGCACCGGCGCCACCGGCCACGACGGGCCCCGCAGGCAGACCGTCGTACCGTCCCCGCTCGTGGACGCGATGCGCTCGCTGCTGGGCGACGACGCCGCCGAGGCCCGGCTCACCGTGGACGGCGGCCGGGTGACCCTGGAGACGGGCGACCGCCAGACCTCCGGCCGCGCCCTGGCCCACGACTTCCCCGACTACCGCCGGCTGGTCAGCCTGCCCGAGGGACGCCGAGCGCTCGTCGACGTGCCGGCCTTCCGCGCGGCGCTGTCGGCCGGTCCGGTCCGGGCGGGGGACGGGGACGCGGGGCGGGACGTCAGCGTGCTCACGGTGTCGGACGGCGCGGTCGCCGTCTGCGCGGACGGGGACGACGAGCCGGAGCGGGTGGGGGTCGACCGGGACTTCCTGCTGGAGGCGCTGGCTGCCGGCGGCGCGGACCGGCTGGTCCTCGAACTCGGCGCCCCGACGGCCCCGGTGGCCGTCCGCCACCCCGGCGCCGAGCACCGCTTCTCCCTCCTGATGCCGGTCCGCCTGGACGGCTGATACCGGGTACCGGTCCCGTGCCGGGTGCGGTGCGGTGCGTTGCCGGTGGCGCGGGTCCCGTGCCGGGTGGGGTGCGTTGCCGGGGGCGCGGGTCCCGTGCCGGGTGCCGTTGCGTGCCGGGGGCGCGGGTACGTATGTCGGGTGCGGCGTGGTGGGGGTGCGGGCCGTTGCCGCTGCGCGGAGCCGTTTCCCCACCCCGCCCCTTTCCCGAAACCGGGGCTCCGCCCCGGACCCCGCGCCTCAAACGCCGGCGAGGCTGAATACAGCCCCTCCGGCGTTTGAGGAGCGGGGGTCCGGGGCGGAGCCCCCGAAGGGTCCGGGCGAAGCCCGGGAAACGGAGAAAGGGCGGGTAGGGGAACCAGCCCCGCAGGGCAACGCACCCGCACCCGGCCCCGACAGGCACCCGGCAGCGCACCGCACCGCACCCGGCACGGGACCGGCACCCGGCCCGTGCGGCGGCCCCGTCAGGACAGGGCGGCGGCCAGGTCGGCCAGGAAGGTGACGACCGCCGGAGGGCCGTCCAGGACGAGGTCCGCCCGCTCGGCCAGCTCGGCGACCTCCGCACTGCCGCTGCACACCAGCAGCCCCGGCAGCCCGTTCTGCCGCAGCTTCTCCACGGCGGAGAAGGCCGCGAGGTCACCCAGGTCGTCGCCCGCGTACAGCACGGCACCCGCGCCGGTCTCCGCGAGGTACTCGGCCAGGGCGACGCCCTTGTCCATGCCCGGCGGGCGGAGTTCCAGGACGGCCCGGCCGGGCTCCACGATCAGCCCGTGGCGCTGGGCCAGCTCGGCGAGCGGCTCCCGCAGGGTCTCGAAGGCGGCCTGCGGATCGGCGGCACGGCGCGTGTGGACCGCGACGGCCCGCCCCTTCTCCTCGATCCAGGTGCCCTGCCAGGCCCCGATCGCGTCGAGGAACCCTGGCAGCTCGGCCCGGACGGCCGCGACGCCCGGGTGCGGGGCGGGGGCGTGGACGGTGCCGGATATCGCGTCCCAGCGTTCGGCGCCGTAGTGGCCGAGCACGGTCAGGTGTTCCAGGCCGGGTACGCCGGCGAAGCCGCCGTACCGCACGGCGACGCCCGCCGGGCGGCCGGTGATCACGGCCACGGAGCCGACGCGGGGCGCGAGGGCCGACAGCGCGGGGACCGCACCGGGGTGGGCGCGGGCCTGGTCGGGGTCGGGGACGATCTCGGCGAGCGTCCCGTCGAAGTCGAGGGCGACGACCGACCGCTCCGGTGTGCGGAGCAGCGCGTCGAGCGCTTCGCGGCCTGCGGGAGTGGTGGGCGTGGGCATGCGGTGCGGTTGGCTCCCCATGGCCCCGACCCTACCGGCGCACGGCCCACGGTGCGGGGTGCTTCCGGTTAACCCCCGGGCTTTATCTCAGCGCTAAGGTACCGACTACAGTGCGGTCATGACCGACCACGTAGACCGCGTCATCGCGCAATGGGCCGAGCAGGCCCCCGACGCCGACGCCTCCCCCATGGGCGTCATCGGCCGGATCAAGCGGCTCTCCCACATCATCGACGCCGAGCTGCGCTCCACCTACGCGGCGCACGACCTCGACGCCTCCGCCTTCGACCTGCTGGCGACGCTCCGCAGGAGCCCGGCCCCGCACCAGCTCACCCCCGCGGAGCTCATGCGGGCCTCGATGGTGACCTCTGGGGCCATCACCCAGCGGCTGGACCGCCTGGAGGCGCGGGGGCTGATCGCCCGTACCCGCCGGGAGGCGGACGGACGGAGCTTCCACGTCTCGCTCACCCCGGCGGGTCTCGACCTGGTCGACCGGGCGCTGGTGGACAACTTCGCGACCCAGGACCGGCTGCTCAACGGCCTGGACCCGGAGCGGCGAGAGCGGCTCGCGGGCGACCTGCGGACGCTGCTGGAGACGCTCGGGGACACCGGCAGGGCTGTCGGCGTGCGCCGATAGTGTGGAGGTATGACGGAACACGAGCAGGCAGGGGCCGCGCTCTCGGAGCGCGAGGCCGCCGTGCTCGCGTACGAGGGGCGCAGCTGGCCGGGGCCGGGCGCCAAGGAGCGCGCCATACGCGAGGGCCTGGGCATCTCCCCGGTCCGGTACTACCAGCTGCTCAACGCCCTGCTGGACGACCCGCGGGCGCTCGCGCACGCGCCGGGCACGGTCAACCGGCTGCGCCGGATCCGGGAGGCCCGGCGCACCGCACGGCGCTAGCCGGGCCCTCCTGGTAGCCCAGCCCTCCAGGTAGCCGGACCCTGCCGGTGGCCCGGCCCTCCCGGTAGCCGGCCGCCCTCCCGCTAGCCGGACCCTCCCGGGAGCCGGGCCCAGGCACCCCCCCGAGGGCGCGGCGTCAGCGCTGCTGGTCCGCTGCGCGGGCGGCGCCGGCGATCTCCTCCAGCGTCCGGTCGGGGCTCTGGCCCTCGTCCATGGACTTGCCGATCTTCTGCTTGATGTCCTCGCTCACCGCGGGCCAGGACTTCTTGCCGGCCGGGTAGAGCCGGGAGTTGGGCAGGGCGCCGAGGAAGGTCTTCAGCCCGGCGTCGGCGCCGGTCGCGTCCTCCATGGCGCGGGAGCCGCTGGTGGTCACCGGCAGCAGGCCGTACGTGGAGGTGAACCTGGTGACGTTCTTCGCCTCGAAGAGGTAGTCGAGGAAGGCGCCGGCCTCCTTGGGCCGGCCGTTCTTGAAGGCCATCACCCAGTCGGCCACGCCCATCGTCGGCTCCTCCTCGCCGCGGGGCGTCGGCAGGGGCACCATGCCGAACTTCACGCCCTTGGCCGTGGCCTGCTTCATCAGCGCCGGGTGGCCGTTGAGCATGCCCACCTCGCCGTTGGAGAAGGCGTCGAAGGCGGCCTGGCGGTTGAGCTGCGAGGGCTTGACCGGGCCGGTCAGCCCCGCCTCGACCAGGTGCTCCTTCACCCAGTTCAGGGTCTTGACGTTCTCCGCCGAGTCGATGGCGTACGCCTCGTCGTTGTCGGTGTAGCCACCGCCGCCCGCCAGCAGCCACTGCATGGTCTCGGCCTGGGCCTCCTCGCGGCCCAGGGGCAGCGCGAAGGGGGTCTTGGCCTCGCCCTTGAGCTTCTTCGCGGCCGCCTCCAGCTCCGCCCACGTCTTGGGCGGCGCGGCTATGCCGGCCTTCTCGAAGAGGTCCTTGTTGTAGAAGAGCAGCCGGGTGCTGGAGACGAAGGGGATGCCGTACTGCACGCGCTTGACCTTGCCGGCGTCCGCGAGCGGGGCCAGGAAGTCGGCCTCGGTGGAGACGGCGAGCAGCTCGTCGGCGGTGTAGAGCTTGTCGTCGGCGGCGTAGTCGGCGTACGCGCCGATCTGCGCGACGTCGGGGGCCTCGCCGTTCTTGACCATCTCGGCGACCTTGGCGTCGACCTCCTCCCAGGAGTAGACGCTGACGTCGACCTTGATCCCGGGGTGCTCCGCGGTGAAGGCGGCGGCCAGCTCCTTCCAGTAGGCGGTGGAGCTGTTCTCGGAACTGTCTCCGTAGTCGGCCGCGACGACCTTGAGGGTCACGTCGTTGTCAGAGGAGAGGCCTCCGCAGCCGGCCAGCGTCACGGTCATGCACACAGCGGCGCCAAGGGCGGCCAGGCGGTTACGGGCCTTCACAGCGGTATCCCAACATCGTCGTTCCACTTGTACCCGTAAGGTCTACACCACTCTCACGCCACCTTTACAGGGAGGGGAGGGTCCCGGTCCTCGTTTGTATGGCGAGTCAACAATCCTCCCAGTGGACTAGACCTTTCCCTCTCCGACACGCGAGACTGTCCCCCGTGAAACCCGTGAAACACGTCATCGCCCTCGATGTGGGCGGCACCGGGATGAAGGCCGCCCTGGTCGGCGCGGACGGCACGCTGCTGCACGAGGCGCGCCGCGCCACCGGCCGCGAGCGGGGCCCCGAGGCCGTCGTCGAGTCGATCCTGGAGTTCGCCGCGGACCTGCGCGCGCTCGGCCGCGAGCGGTACGGCGAGAGCGCCGCGGCCGCCGGCGTCGCCGTGCCCGGCATCGTCGACGCCGAGAACGGCATCGCCGTGTACGCGGCGAACCTCGGCTGGCGCGACGTACCCATGCGGGAACTCCTCAGCGCCCGCCTCGGCGGCATCCCGGTCGCCCTGGGCCACGACGTCCGCACCGGCGGCCTCGCCGAGGGCCGCATCGGCGCCGGCCGCGGTGCCGACCGCTTCCTCTTCGTACCCCTCGGCACCGGCATCGCCGGCGCCATCGGCATCGGCGGCCGCATCGAGGCCGGTGCGCACGGCTACGCGGGCGAGATCGGCCACATCGTGGTCCGCCCCGGCGGCCCCGAGTGCGGCTGCGGCCAGCGCGGCTGCCTGGAGACCCTCGCCTCCGCCTCCGCCGTCACGCGCGCCTGGGCGGCCGCCGCCGGCGACCCCGAGGCCGACGCGGCGGACTGCGCCAAGGCCGTGGCCTCCGGCGACGCGCGCGCCCTCGCCGTCTGGGGCGAGGCCGTCGGCGCGCTCGCCGACGGGCTGGTCACCGCGCTCACCCTGCTGGACCCGCGCACGCTGATCATCGGTGGCGGGCTCGCGGAGGCCGGGGAAACCTTGTTCACACCGCTGAGGACGGCCGTGAAGGAGCGCGTGACGTTCCAGCGGCTGCCGCAGATCGTTCCGGCGGCCCTCGGGGACACCGCCGGATGCCTGGGCGCAGGCCTGCTCGCCTGGGATCTACTCGCCACGGAGGTATCCGCCTGATGGCCACAAGCGCAGTCAGCACCGTTCTCTCCGGCGCCAGAGTGGTGCTGCCGACCGGAACCGTCGAGAACGGCCGCGTGATCGTCGCCGGTGACCGGATCGCGGGGAGCGCCCCCGACGGCGCGCCGGTGCTCGACCTGTCCGGCCACTGGCTCGTGCCCGGCTTCGTCGACATGCACAACCACGGCGGCGGCGGCGCCTCCTTCACCTCCGGCACCGCGGAGGACGTCCTCACCGGCGTCCGCACCCACCGTGAGCACGGCACCACCACCCTGGTCGCCTCCACCGTCACCGAGGACCTCGACGAACTGGCCCGGCGCGCCTCCCTGCTGGCCGAGCTGGCCCAGCAGGGCGACATCGCGGGCATCCACTTCGAGGGCCCGTTCATCTCCCCCTGCCGCAAGGGCGCCCACACCGAGGGCCTGCTGCGCGCCCCCGACCCGGCCGAGGTGCGCAAGCTGATCGACGCCGCGCACGGGCAGGCGCGGATGGTCACGCTCGCCACCGAGCTGCCGGGCGGCCTGGACTCCGTACGGCTGCTGGCCGAGCACGGCGTGATCGCCGCGATCGGGCACACCGACGCCTCGTACGAGCAGACCGTCGAGGCCATCGACGCGGGCGCGACGGTCGCCACCCACCTCTTCAACGCGATGCCGGCGCTCGCCCACCGGGCACCGGGGCCGATCGCCGCGCTGCTGGAGGACGAGCGGGTCACCGTCGAGCTGATCAACGACGGCACGCACCTGCACCCGGCCACCGTGGAGCTGGCCTTCCACCACGCCGGCGCCCACCGGGTCGCGCTGATCACCGACGCGATGGACGCGGCCGGGTTCGGCGACGGCACGTACAAGCTGGGCCCGCTCGCGGTCGAGGTGAAGGACGGCGTCGCGCGGCTCGCGGAGGGCGGCTCGATCGCCGGCTCGACGCTCACGCTGGACACCGCGTTCAAGAGGTCGGTCACGATCGACGGACTCCCGGTGGAGTCGGTGGTGCAGGCCATCTCCGCGAACCCCGCGAAGCTGCTGGGGCTGTACGACCAGGTGGGCTCCCTGGAGCCGGGCAAGTACGCCGACCTGGTGGTTCTCGACGCGGCCTTCGAGCTGAAGGGCGTCATGCGGCGCGGCGAATGGGTGGTCAACCCGTCGGCATGACGGCCGGCTGACAGCTGTTCAGGCGCCATTCGGATGCGATTCGCCCCGGATTGGCCGCTGTCGGGAAAGGCGGGTGGCCCGCGCTCTGGGCCGCCCGCCATCCTTTTGGCATGATCCCGCCTCTGGGGGCTGTCTCTTGGGGGTGCCGCGCAATGATCCTTACCGTCACGCTGAACACGGCGCTCGACGTCACGTACCGCGTGCCGCGGCTGCGCGCGCACGCCTCGCACCGGGTCACGGACGTGTCCGAGCGGCCCGGCGGCAAGGGCGTCAACGTCGCCCGGGTGCTGGCCGCGCTGGGCCACGAGGTGACCGCGACCGGGTTCCTGGGCGGTCCCGTGGGCGCGGTGGTGCGGGAGGGGCTGGAGGGGTCGGCGGTGGCCGACGCCTTCGTGCCGTGCGCGGGCAACACCCGCCGGACCGTGGCGGTGGTCGACGAGACCACCGGCGACACCACGCAGTTCAACGAGGCCGGGCCCGTGATCACGCCCGCCGAGTGGAGCGCCTTCCTGGCCCGGTACGCCGACCTGGTCGACGACGCGCGGGCGGTGGCCCTGTGCGGCAGCCTCCCGCCGGGCCTGCCGGTGGGCGCGTACGCGGTGCTGGTCCGCACGGCGCGGGCCGCCGGCACGCCGGTCCTGCTGGACACCAGCGGGGAGGCCCTGCGCCGGGGCATCGCGGCGCGGCCGGAGCTGATCAAGCCGAACGCCTCCGAGCTGGCCGAGCTGACCGGCTCCCGGGACCCGCTGCCGGCCACCCTGGACGCCCGGCGCCGGGGCGCGCAGGCGGTGGTGACCTCACTGGGACCCGCCGGCCTCCTCGCCGCCACCCCCGAGGGCACCTGGCAGGCCGCCCCGCCGCGCACCCTCTCCGGCAACCCGACCGGCGCCGGCGACTCGGCGGTGGCGGGCCTCCTCTCGGCACTGGCCGAGAACCTGGACTGGCCCGCCCGCCTCACCCGGGCGGTAGCCCTCTCGGCAGCCACCGTCCACGCCGCGACGGCCGGCGAATTCCACCGCCCCACGTACGAAGCCGTTCTGACGGGCACGAAGGTGACGCCGGGTTAAGTCCGGGTACGACAGCGGCCCGGTCCCTCCGAGAGGGATCGGGCCGCGGCCTCAAGGCGTCTTGGCGGAGAGGGGTCAGCCCTGCTCCAACACCACCTGGTCGATGATCGCGTCGCAGGAGTTGCCCTGCTCGCAGGAGACCTTGATGGTGTTGGTGCCCTTGTTCAGGGTGATCACCGAGTAGGTGTTGGTCCAGCCCTTGTCCCAGGCGCCCGCCGGCGCGTTGGACCAGTTCTTCATGTTTATCGGACGGCTCTCCGGAGTGCCGTTGATCGTCAGGGTCGCGTTGGCGTCCGTACCGGGGACCGCGTAGAGCAGCCGCAGCTTGTACTTGCCCTCGTCCTTCACGTCCACGGTCCAGGTGAACGACGAGCCGACCGCGTTAAAGCCGCCGAGGTACTTGCCGTCGGCGGACCTGGCCCCCGGGACCGTGTTCTGCGGGGTCGCGCCGCCGGCCAGGGCCAGGCCCGTGCCCGAGGCGGCGTCGGCCTTCGGGAGGGTGCCGGTGTCATCGGAGTCCGAGTCACCGTCGTCCGACTTCGAGGGGCCCGGCGTCGCGGGGGCCTGGCTGACCTTGTCGCTGGGGCCGGCCTTGTCGCCCTTGTCCTTGCCCTTGTTGTCCGTGATCAGCGCCACACCGATGCCGATGACCACCGCGCCGACGACCGCCACCGCCGCGATCAGCAGACCGCGCCGGCTGGAGCCCCGGCGGGCCGGCTCGGGCGCGTAGTGCTGAGGCGGCTGCTGTCCGTAGCCGTTCTGCTGCGGGACGCCGTACCCGGCCTGGAGCGTCTCCGGCGCGGAGTAGTGCGGCTGCGGCTGCTGCTGCGGTACCTGGCGCGGGCCGCGGCGCTCGCCCACCGTCCGCACCTGGTTGTACGAGGTCCGCGGCACACCGGGCTGCGCACCGCCGGCCGGGCCCGGGTAGCCGTAACCGCCGCCCTGCGAGGGCGGAGTGGCACCGGCGGCCTGGCCGTCCGCGTAGAGGTAACCGAACGGGTCGTCGTCTTCGGGCGTGTTCGCGCCGTTGTTCGGGCCGTTGTTCGCGGGCGTCATCGCGGGTCCATCCTTTCGACCCACGGGAGCCTACCTCGAACAGGCGCTCTCCCGGGCGGCCGATGGCCTCAGCCGGCCCTCCGGTGGGCCTTGGAACGCGACCTTTTCTCGATGTACATCCGCTGGTCGGCCGAGCGCAGCACCTCGTCCGCCGACATTCCGCAGCTGGCCCACCCGATGCCGAAACTGGCGCCCACCCGCACCGCCCGCCCGTCCACGCGGATCGGCGGGATGATGGCGTTCCGCAGCCGGACGGCGAGATCGGCGGCGTCCGCGGCCCCGAGCCCGTCCGCCAGGACGACGAATTCGTCACCACCCAGCCGGGCGACGGTGTCACCGTCCCTGACGCCCGTGGTCAGGCGGCGTGCCACCTCGATGAGAACCGCGTCACCCGTGTGGTGCCCGAAGCGGTCGTTGATCGACTTGAAGCCGTCCAGGTCACAGAAGAGGACGGCCAGGCCCTTGGTGCCGTCGTCGATGTCCGTGGCCGGGGCGACCGTGTGCACGTGGTGGTCGTACGGGCCCGCGTCCGCGCCCCCGGGCAGGTCGAAGGGATCGGTGTAGCCGTCGGCCGGAAACCCGTGCTCACCTGCCGTCCCGTCCTCCGGGCGGCCCTCGAAGGCCGCGTCCAGCGCCTCGACCGCGCTCGCCCGCACCGACTGTGGCCTGCGGCACAGCCGCGCCCCGAGCCTGGCCCGCAGCTCGGCGCTGTTCGGCAGCCCGGTGAGGGAGTCGTGGCTGGCCCGGTGCGCGAGCTGGAGCTCGTGCCGCTTGCGTTCCTCGATGTCCTCGACGTGCGTGAGCAGGAAGCGCGGCCCGTCGGCGGCGTCCGCGACCACCGAGTTCCGCAGCGAGACCCAGACGTACGTGCCGTCGCGCCGCCCCAGCCGCAGCTCGGCCCGGCCGCCCTCGGCGGAGGTGCGCAGCAGCGTGCCGATGTCCTCGGGGTGGACCAGGTCGGAGAAGGAGTACCGGCGCAGTACGGAGGCGGGGCGGCCCAGCAGCCGGCACAGCGCGTCGTTCGTGCGCAGCAGGCGTCCGTGCTGGTCACCGCCCATCTCCGCGATGGCCATGCCGCTGGGCGCGTACTCGAAGGCCTGCCGGAACGACTCTTCGCTCGCCCGCAGCGCCTGCTGCTCCCGCTCCAGGCGCACCAGGGCCCGCTGCATGTTCGCGCGGAGCCGGGCGTTGCTGATCGCAATGGCCGCCTGGAAGGCGTACATCTGGAGCGCTTCGCGCCCCCACGCGCCCGGGCGGCGCCCGTTGCGCGGTCTGTCCACCGAAATGACACCCAGAAGTTCCCCGCCGGACGCGTACATGGGGGCGTAGAGGCGGTCCTCCGGGTGCCACTCGTCCTCGAAGCGCGGATCGGGGCCGTCCGTGTGCCACTGGGGCACGTCGTCCTCGATGAGCACCCAGCCCTCGGTGTGCGGGATGAACCGCAGGCCGTCCCAGGACTCGCCCATCGAGAGCCTGCGCTCCCAGGACGCGCGGGAGCCGACGCGACCGGTGATGAGGGCTTCGGCGGAGGGGTCACCTGCGAAGGCGGCGACGACCAGATCCCCGTCGGGGCGTACGAGGTTGACACAGGCGAGCTCGTAGCCGAGGCCCACGACGATGCCGTCCACGACGGTCTGCAGAGTGTCCGCCAGGCTCCGGGCCGTGTTCAGCTCGGCCACCACCTGGTGCAGCTGCCGCAGGGTCGCAAGACGGACGTACGGCTCCGACTCGGTCTCCATTGCTCGCTCTCCCCGAGACCTCGACAGCAACTCCAGGTTTGTCATCGGCGTTTCGTTGCGGTGTCCATTCCACTGAATCACAGTGAGCTGTTCCGCCGGTACACAGGGTCAACAAATCTTGCCCTCTGTGACTCAAGTCACATGAGATGAAGAAGGAGCTCCACCGGGGCTGGGAGCGCTCCCTGTCGTTTTCGTGAGCAAACGATACGCCGGGGGACCTAGGACGGGGCCGCGTCACGGCTCGGACCGACGCCCGATGTGCCGCGCGGGGGGCCGAGACTAGCGTCCTGAGGGTGCCCAAGACGAGCCCCTTGCCCCGCGCCACACCCGCCACCCCTCATGCTGAGGGGGTGAGCAATGACGAGTTCCGCGCCGCGATGTCCCGGCTGGCCGCGGGAGTGGTGCTGATCACCGCCCACGAGCCCCCGCTGACCGACGACGGCCCGCGCGGCGAGGACGTCGGGATGACGGCCACCGCCTTCATGTCCGTCTCCCTCGACCCGCCCCTGGTGCTGGTGAGCCTGCGCGAGGGCTCCCGGATGGACGACCTGCTGGCCGAACAGCCCCTCTGGGGAGCGTCGCTGCTCGCCGAGAGCCAGCGGCACATCGCCGGCCGGTTCGCGATGAAGGGCCGGATCAGCGACCGCCTGCTGTTCGAGGACATCGCGTACGTACGGGGGGACGCGTCCGGCGCTCCGCTGGTCGGCGGCGCACTGGCGACGCTGGAGTGCCGTACCGAGCAGCGGGTGACCGCCGGCGACCACACCCTCGTCATCGGGCGGGTCCTGACGGCGGCTCTGCCCTCCGCCGAGGGCCGGCCGCTCACCTACTTCCGCGGGCGGTACCGGCAGCTCGGCTCCTGACCACCGGTCAGGCGGCTCCGGGCGTACGGGCGGACCGACTCCGGACGTACCAGGGAGCCGGCTCACCAGTCCCTGCCGGACCGCCCCCGCTTCGTCTCCGCACGCGCCTTCTTCTCGCGCAGCCGGCGCTCGTTGATGCCGCGCGGAACCTTCGTCGCCCGGCGCGGCTTGGGCGGCGGCGCGGTGGCCTCCGCCAGCAGCGAGGCCAGCCGGACCATCGCCATCTCGCGGTTGCGCCACTGCGAGCGGTGCTCGGAGGCCCGTACGGAGAGCACCCCGCCCACCAGACGGCCGGCCAGCCGCTCCAGCGCCCGCTGCTTCCACACCTCCGGCAGCGCCTTGGTGGCGGCCACGTCGAAGAGCACCTCGGCGGCGGAGTCCGAGGTGTTGACGTGCTGCCCGCCGGGCCCCGAGGAACGCGAGAAACGCCACTGGAGCTCGGCCTCCGGCAGGAGGACGGAGCCGCGGATGACGTGAGGACCAGGCATGCCCCCATGATCCCGCCCCCGCCGCGCCCCGTCACGCGGTTTTGCCCCCGGGGAACCGGCCCGCCCCCTCCCCGCGTTATCCAGATCAGCGGTAGCTTGACCGACGCACGGTCATCGCACCGGCTCACAGGACGAGGAAAGGGACATCCCAATGGCAGTAAGCCTGTCCAAGGGCGGCAACGTCTCGCTGACGAAGGAGGCGCCCGGCCTGACCGCCGTCACCGTCGGCCTCGGGTGGGACGTCCGGACCACGACCGGTGTCGACTTCGACCTGGACGCCTCGGCAATCGCGGTGAACGCCATGGGCAAGGTCGTCTCGGACGGCCACTTCGTCTTCTTCAACAACAAGTCCACCCCGGACCAGACCATCGTCCACACCGGTGACAACCGCACCGGCGAGGGCGCCGGCGACGACGAGGCCATCAGCGTCAACCTGGCCGGCCTCAGCCCCGACGTCGACAAGATCGTCTTCCCGGTCTCCATCTACGACGCCGACTCGCGCGGCCAGAACTTCGGCCAGGTCCGCAACGCGTACATCCGCGTCGTGAACCAGGCCGGCGGCACCGAGATCGCCCGCTACGACCTCTCCGAGGACGCCGCCACCGAGACCGCGATGGTCTTCGGCGAGCTCTACCGCAACGGCGCCGAGTGGAAGTTCCGCGCCGTCGGCCAGGGTTACGCCTCCGGCCTCACCGGCATCGCCCAGGACTTCGGCGTCAACGTCTGATCCCGAACCGGACCGAAGCCCCCTCCGGCCGTCCCCGGAGGGGGCTTCGCGCTACCGTGCCCGGGTGATCCTCGAAACCTTCACCCCCGCGGACGGCGCACTGCCCGGCCCCGTCCTCGCCGAGGTCGCCGCCCTCTACGCGACCAACCGGGCCTTCTTCGAGCTCAGCGGCGACTTCCCGGACCCGGCGCGGATCACCGTCGAACAGGTCGCCCGCGCCCTGGCCGACGAACTCGCCGAAGAGAGCTCCGAGGTGCTGCTGGCCCGCTCCGGCGGCCGCCTCGTCGGCCTCGCCGCCACGCTGGCCCACCACCCGTCGGACGACGACCCCGACCCGTGGATCGGCCTGCTGCTCGTCGACGCCACCGTCCACCGCCAGGGGTACGGGCGCCGGCTGGCCGGCCTGGTCGAGGAGCGCTTCCGCGCGGCGGGCCGGGAGGCCGTGCGGCTGGCCGTACTGGAGAACAACCCCCGGGCCCTGGCCTTCTGGACGGCCCAGGGCTACGTGGAGATCCGGCGCGCGGAGGACCGTACGCTGCACCGCCCCTGCGTGGTGCTGCGCAAACCGCTGCGCTAGCCGCCGGGACACCCGTCGGCGGCAGGGCTCACTCCGCCGGCTTGCCGTCGCCGTACAGCCAGGTCTCCCAGATACCCGAGAGGTCCTTGCCGGTCTCCTCCTCCGCGTACGCCGTGAACTCCTTGGTGTCGGCGTTCCCGTGGCGGTGCGCCGCGGCCCAGCCGCGCACCAGCGCGGAGAAGGCCTCGTCCCCGACCTCCTGGCGGATCCGGTGCAGCACCATCGCGCCCCGGTAGTACACCGGGGAGTCCGAGATGTGCTCCGCGCCGGGCGGCTCGGCGGGCGGGAAGGCCCAGTAGGAGCCGTCCGCCTCGGGGTCGGCGTCGGTGTCCTCGTCGTAGAAGGTCCGGAACCGCTTCTCGGCGCTCGGGCCGCCGTGGTCCTCCGCCCACAGCCACTCGGCGTAGGTCGCGAAGCCCTCGTTCAGCCACATGTCGCGCCAGGACCGGGGCGAGACCGAGTTGCCGAACCACTGGTGGGCCATCTCGTGGACCAGCAGCTCGGTGTCCGGCGCGCCCGAGAAGATCGGGCGTGACTGGGTCTCCAGGGCGTATCCGAGCGTGCCGTCGTCCTCGACGATCGCGCCCGTGGCGGAGAAGGGGTACGGGCCGAAGCGGCGCGTGCCCCAGTCGACCACCTCGGGAATCCGCTTCAGCGCCGCGGCGCTGTCGGTGGCCTCCTCCGGCCGGACCGCCGTGAGGACGGGCAGGCCGGAGGCGGTGCGCGAGGCGGTGACGGTGTACTTCCCGACGGCGAGGGTCGCGAGGTAGCCGGCCATCGGCTCGGGGCTGTGCCAGCGGAAGACGGTGCTGCCGTCGCGCTCGGTACGGGACTTCAGCACGCCGTTGGAGACCGCCTCGTACCCCTTGGGCACGGCGATCTCGACGTCGTACGCGGCCTTGTCGGCGGGGTGGTGGTTGCCGGGGAACCAGGCCATGGAGCCCTGCGGCTCGCCCACCGCGACCGCGCCGTCGTCCGTCTCGATCCAGCCCTCCTCGGAGCCGTCCGGGTCCTCGATGGGCTGGGGCGTGCCGGAGTAGCGGACGACGGTGCGGAAGGTGCGGCCCTTCCTGAGCTCGTCGGAGGGGCGGACGGTCAGCTCCTGGCCGACCCGGTTGAACCGGGCGCCCTCGCCGTCGACCCGTACCGACTCGACCTCCATGCCCTCCAGGTCGAGGTTGAAGGCGCTGAGGTCCTGGCCGGCGGTGGCGGTGATCTCGGCGGTGCCGGAGAGCTCGCCGGTGCCGGGGGCGTAGTCCAGCTTGAGCCCGTAGTGGGTCACGTCGTACCCGCCGTTGCCCGCCTTCGGGAAGTACGGGTCGCGCAGGCCGGACGCGCCGGGGGTGCCCTCGACCGTGCCGCCCGTACACGCCGCGGTCAGCGCGAGCAGGGCGGCGGTGGCGGGGGCGGCACGTCGTAGATCCACGTCCTCGATCCTAAGCGGCCCCGGCGCCGCCCCCGGGAGTCCGGTCAGTCGTTCAGGGCCTCGACGCCGGCCTTGGCGAACTTCTCGTCCAGGTCACCGCTCGGGGCGCCGGCGACGCCGATGCCGGCGATGGGCGCGCCCTTGACCTGGACCGGGGCGCCGCCGCCCAGGAAGAGGGTGCCGGGGATGTCCTTCAGGTTCGGGGTCTGGGCGAGGCGGCCGGCCAGCACGGAGGTGGGGGCGTTCCAGGAGACCGCGGTGAAGGCCTTGCGGTGGGCGGACTCGTAGGACTGCGGGCCGGCTCCGTCGCCGCGGAGGGTGACCACGGTGTTGCCGTTGCGGTCGACGACCGCGACGGTCACGCGCTGGCCCTCCGCCTCGGCGGCGTCCAGGGCGGCCTGCGCGGCCTCGGCGGCGGCGTCGATGGACAGGTGGGTGCTGGTGACCAGGCCCTTGGGGTCGTCCTTCTTCTGCGCCGGGGCGGGGGCGGCGGTGGCGGTCATGGTGCCGAAGCCCACGGCGCCGACGACGACGGCCAGACCGGCCCCGGTGATGACGCGGTTACGAAGGTTCACGACTGCTCCTCTGCGGTGGTTGCGCTGTCCCTTCGATCCTGGCCCCGGGGGCGGGGGTGGCTGATCGACGTACCGGCTGCCGATGCGCTGCGCTCCGGCTGACAGGGGGGTCAACCGATCGGCTGATGCGGGGGGCTCCCGTGGGGGCCACGCTTGCCGGTAGGGGCCCCGGAGCCAAGGCCTCCGGCTCGGGGCCCCTCCGAAACCTCCCGCCCCGACGGGCACGGGTACGGGCTCCCGTACCGGAACGCGCACCACACCCGGGACGGGCTCCCGTGCCGGGTGCGGGGCCCGTGCCGGGTGCGGTGCGGACCGTTGCCGGGTTCGGGTCCGATGCCCTGCGGGGCTGGTCCCCTACCCGCCCTTCCTCCGTTCCCCGAGCTCCGCCCGGACCCCTTCGGGGGCTCCGCCCCCGGACCCCCGCTCCTCAAACGCCGGAGGGGCTGAACACAGCCTCGCCGGCGTTTGAGGCGCGGGGTCCGGGGCGGAGCCCCGGGGAGCCCAGCCCGCCCGGCGCTTGAGGGCGGGCGGGGTCCGGGGCGCAGCTCCGGGGAACGGAGGAAGGGCGGGTCGGGGGCTGGCTCCGCGCAGCGGCAACGGCCCGCACCTCGCACGGCCCGGCACCCGGTAAGGGGCCAGCAGCGCCAAGCCAACGCACCAGGCGCGGGAGCCGCACCGCACCCGGAACGCGAGCGGCACGGCACCGCACCCGGCA
This sequence comes from Streptomyces sp. NPDC101118, assembly GCF_044759445.1. NCBI lineage: Bacteria > Bacillati > Actinomycetota > Actinomycetes > Kitasatosporales > Streptomycetaceae > Streptomyces > Streptomyces sp. NPDC101118. The sequence goes on from NZ_JBIVZG010000025.1 coordinate 26,077, forward strand.
CGGGACCCGCAGCGGCACGGGCGGCACCCCTCACCGCAGCACGACAACACGGCACCGCCCCCGGCACGGGAGCGGCACCGCACCGCACCCGGCACGGGAGCGGCACGATGGGGGCGTACCCCGTGGACGAGGAAGGCGCGATGGCACAGGCAGCAGCCACACAGCCCGCACAGAACGAGGGCACCCGCGCCCTCGCGGCAGTCATGCACGGGGCGTTCTTCGCACTGCTCGCCGCCTCCCTCGTCCGCTTCCTCATCCGCCACCCCGGCGAAGCCCGCACCCCCTGGATCATCGCCCTCAGCGTGACCCTCGCCCTGCTCTACGTCCTCGGCCCCGCACTCGGCGCCGCCCCCACCCTGCGCCGGCTCTGCTGGCTCGGGCTGGTGATCGCCACCTGGGTGGTGCTGGTCCTGCTCGCCCCCAGCTTCGCCTGGTGCGCCGTGCCGCTCTTCTACACCGCCCTGCGCACCCTCCCGCCCCGCGCGGCGATCGTGCTGGTGGCCCTGCTCACCACCCTCGTGGTGATCGCGCAGCTCCAGCTGGCCAACGGCCCGTTCGACCCGAACCTCCTGCTGGCCCCGCCGGCGGTGGCCGCCCTGGCCACCGCCGTGTTCCTGCACATGGAGCGCCAGGCGGAACGCCAGCGGGCCCTGATCGACGACCTGATCCGCACCCGCCGCGAGCTGGCCGCCACCGAGCGCCGCGAGGGCACGCTGGCCGAGCGGCAGCGGCTGTCGATGGAGATCCACGACACCCTGGCCCAGAACCTCTCCAGCCAGCAGATGCTCCTCCAGGCCGCCGACCGCACCTGGGACACGGACCCGGCCACGGCCCGCCGCCACGTCCGCACCGCCAACGAGATCGCCGCCCGGGGCCTGGCCGAGGCCCGGCGCCTGGTCCACGACCTCGCTCCGCCCGGCCTCGACGGCGGCGGCTCCCTCCCCGACGCCCTGCGGGCCCTGGACGCGGGCCCCGAGGTCACCGTCCGCTTCCACCTGGAGGGCACCCCCGTGCCGCTCCCGGAGCGGGCCCGGGCGGCGCTGCTACGCATCGCGCAGGGCGCGCTGGCGAACGTACGGGAGCACTCCGGCGCCCGTACCGCGGCCCTGACCCTGTCCTTCCTCGGCGACCAGGTGGTGCTGGACGTGGCCGACGACGGCCGGGGCCTGACCGCACCCGACCCGGCGCGGGCCGCGGACCCGGCCGACCCGACCCGCGGCCACGGCCTGCCCGCCATGCGCGCCCGGGTGAGCCAGCTCGGTGGCACCCTGACCGTGGAGTCCACACCCGGCGAAGGCACCGTGCTGTCCGCCTCGATCCCCCTGGAGCCCCGCCCATGACCACGATCCTGCTCTGCGACGACCACGTGGTGGTGCGCGCGGGCCTGCTCGCCCTCCTCGGCAGCGAGCCGGACATCGAGGTGCTGGGGGAGGCCGGCAGCGGCGAGGAGGCGGTCGCGCTCGCGGAGAAGCTCAGGCCGGACGTGGTGCTGATGGACCTCCAGCTCGGCGAGGGCATCGACGGCGTCGAGGCCACCCGGCGGATCACGGCGCTGCCGGGCCGCGCCCCGCACGTCCTGGTCCTCACGACGTACGACACGGACGCGGACATCACCCGGGCCATCGGCGCCGGCGCCACCGGCTACCTGCTGAAGGCCGAGCGGCCCGAAGAGCTGTTCGCGGCGATCCACGCGGCCGCCCAGGGCCGCACCACCCTCTCGCCGCCGGTGGCGAGCCGGGTGATGGCCGCGATGCGCGGCACCCGGCCCACGCTGACCGACCGAGAGCTGGACATCCTCGGGCAGCTCGCGCACGGACTGGGCAACCGGGAGATCGCCCGGGCGCTGTTCATCAGCGAGGCGACGGTCAAGACGCACCTCGGCCGGATCTACGACAAGCTCGGCGTCGACACCCGCGCGGGCGCGGTCGCCGTGGCCAAGGAACAGCGCCTGCTCCCCTGACGGACCGCCGGAATCCGGACAGGAAAGCATGCTCTCCGGACAGTTCCGCACCCCGTCAGCCATGTTCACGTCAAACCCCTCCCCGGTACGCGGGCTTCCGGGGCACGCTCCCTGCGCAAGCCACCCCACGGCTTCAGCGAAGGAGTCCGCGTGCCCCACACGTCCGCGCACCGCACCAGAGCCCTCGCCATCACCGCGACCGCCGCCCTGGCCGCGCTCGCGGCCCAGACCGCACCCGGCCTCGCGGCCCCCGCACCCGCCCGGCAGACCGCCGCCGCGCCGCACGCCCTCGCGGGCACCGGCCACAGCCAGTACAGCGGCACCGTCGCCCTGGGCACGTACTTCAACGGGCGCCTGTACGAACTGCACGACCCGAACCGCGGCGGCCAGAAGACGTACGACGCACGAGGCGGCACCAGCCTCGGCACCCTGTTCACCGACACCGACGACGTCTGGGGCACCGGCTCCGTCACCAACCGGCAGACCTCGGCGGTGGACGCCCACTACGGCGCCGCCACGACCTGGGACTTCTTCAAGACCACCTTCAACCGCCGGGGCGTGCGCAACGACGGCCGCGGCGTCGCCTCCCGCGTCCACGCGGGCAGCGGCAGCGGCAACGCCTGGTGGTCGGACTCCTGCGGCTGCATCAGCTACAGCGACAGCCCCGACGGCCGCCCGTACACCTCGCTCGACGTCGCCGGCCACGAGATCGCGCACGGCGTCACCTCCGCCACCGCCGGCCTGCTCTACTCCGGCGAGTCCGGCGGCCTCAACGAGGCCACCTCCGACATCTTCGCCAGCGCCATCGAGTTCTTCGCGGCCAACCCCACCGACGTGGGCGACTACCTCATCGGCGAACGCGTCACCGGCAGCGCGCTCCGCTCCCTGGACCGCCCCAGCCGCGACGGCCGCTCCCCGGACTACTGGTACTCCGGCATCGGCTCACTGGACCCGCACTACTCCTCCGGCCCCGCCGTCCACTTCTTCTACCTGCTGGCGGAGGGCAGCGGCGCCAAGGTGATCAACGGCGTCACCTACGACTCCCCCACCCACGACGGCTCGAAGCTGCTCGGCATAGGCCGCGACGCCGCCGTCCGCATCTGGTACCACGCCCTGACCACCGGAATGACGTCCTCGACCAACTACGCCAAGGCCCGCACCACAACCCTGGCGGCCGCGGCAGCCCTGTACGGCACGTCCTCCCCGCAATACGCAGCAGTGGGCGCAGCCTGGACCGCAGTCAACGTGCGCTAGCCACCACACGAGGGCCCCGAACTCACGGGCCGCGCGAGGACCAGGTACCGCGCGGCCCGTGACTCCATCCGCCCGCTCCCCACCCACCCACTCACTCACTCACCGCCGGTCCCTCCCGACCCCCTCCGGCCCCTCCCCATCCCGGCCGGTCGTGTGGTGTGTGGGGGAGGTGCTTGAGGCGTCGTGGCAGGCTGGTCCGGAGGCAGGCCCGGGCCTGGGGTGGCCGAAGGCCAGGGCGAAGCCCCAAAGCCCCAGGGGTGGGCCTGCCGCTGGGGGCACCTCCCAGCGGTAGCTGGGGGAGGCCTGCAGGCCACGACGGGTCAAGCACCGAGGGGACCCACACACCACACGACCGGGCACCCCGCACCACCGGCCCGGGGCACCACCCCTCCCCCAGGCCACCGCCCCTCGCCCCCCCGGCAGCACCGCCCCTCGCCGACGAGGCCCCGACCCGACCCCGGAAAGCCCTAAGCCACGCGAGGAAAGCGAGCCTGAAGGGTCCACACGTGGGGGTTGTCGGCCAGGCCCTCGTGCATGTCCGTCAGGTCCGCGATCACGTCGTGCAGGAAGTCCCGGGCCTCGCGCCGCAGCAGGCGGTGGGAGAAGGTCAGCGGGGGCTCCTCGGGCGCCATCCAGTCGGCCTCGACGTCGACCCAGCCGAAGCGCCGCTCGAAGAGCATCCGGTCGGTGGACTCGGTGAAGTCGAGTTCGGCGTACTGGCGGGCGGAGGACCGGCTGCCGCGCGGGTCCTGGTCGAGCTGCTCGACGATGTCGCAGAGCGCCCAGGCGAAGTCGAGCACCGGCACCCACCCCCATGCCGTGGACACCTCGCGGTCCTCCTTGGTGTCGGCGAGGTAGACGTCGCCGCAGAAGAGGTCGTGGCGCAGGGTGTGGACGTCCGCGGTCCGGTAGTCGGTCTGCGAGGGGTCGGGAAAGCGCGAGGAAAGGGAGTAGCCGATGTCGAGCACGCTCTCGATGGTGTCACGCCCCGAGGGGCCGTGGTGCCGGGGGAACGGCTGCCGGGCCACACAGCCGGCCCAGGCCCCAGGCCCGACCTGACCCGAAAGGCGGCCTACGCCTCCACCCGCACCCCCAGCTGCGCCGCGAACAGCGGAGCCAGCTGCACCAGCTGGACCGGACTGATCACCGCGCCGGCCAGCCGGTCCACGCCCCGGGCGATGTCCAGCTCGGCCGCCTCCCGGAGGTCCACGTCGGCCATCCGGGCCGCCGTGAAGTCGGCCCGCCGCAGTGTGCAATCCCGGAACTCGACCCGCCGCAGCTCCGCGCCCGCGAAATCGGCCTCCGCGAGCACACAGCCCTCGAAGACCACGTCGGTGAGCCGGGACTTCCGCAGGTTGAGGTAGTCGATCTTGCCGCCGCGCACCAGGACCCGCTCCAGCACCGCCCCGTGCAGCTGCGTGCCGCCCAGCCGCGCGTCCCGCACCTCCACGTCCCGCAGCAGCGCCCCGGCCAGGTCCGTGCCGACCCCGCGCACCCCCTCCAGCACCGAGTCCACGAAACGGGACCTGACGAGCGTGGTCTCGTCCAGCACGCACCGGCGCAGGGCGCAGTCCATGAACGTGGCGCCGTGTCCCTCCTCCCCCGAGAGGTCGGCGTCGGCGAACTCCAGCCCGTCGTAGTCCCCGTCAGGTTCCAGCCCGCCGCCGTACGGCCTCAGCACGGGCAGCACCACCTCGGACCGCCGCGCCGCCACGACCACCGGACCGTCCGCCTTCTCAGCGTTCTGAGCCGTCTGAGTTCTCTGAGCCTGAGCCGTCTGAGTTCTCTGAACCTGAGCCGTCTGAGTTCTCTGAACCTGAGCCGTCTGAGTTCTCTGAACCTGAGCCGTCTGAGTTCTCTGAGCCTTCCGCACCATCCACCCATCGTTCCGCACCCCACTGACAGCACCACCTGCCGAAGTCCCGCGCCCACCCCAGAAGGTCCCGAAAGAAATCTCCGCACCCGTGTCACATCCAAGCCGCCCCCACTGTCGTGTGTGCAAAGGACCCAGAACGCCCCCCAGGGAGAAACCCAATGCAGCAGCTCACCGTCATCGGCGGCGGATTCGCCGGACTGGTCGCCGCCATCAGCGCCGCCGAGGCGGGCGCCCGGGTACGGCTGTACGAGTCCCACCAGACCCTCGGCGGCCGGGGCCGCACCGCCGACGGTCCGTACCGCACCAACGAGGGACCGCACGCCTTCTACAAGAACGGCCCCCACTGGGCCTGGCTCAACCAGCGCGACCTCGTCGGCCCGCTGGCCCGGGTCCCCGCCCTGGACATGACCCGGCTCCGCCTGCACAGCGGCGGCAGGCTGCGCTCCGTCCCTCCCCTGGCCTCGCTCAGGCTGGCCCGGCGCCCGCTCGCCGACGCCCCCGTCGACCGCACCTTCCTCGACTGGGCGAGCTCGCTCATCGGCGAGCGCGACGCCCGCGCCACCGCCAACTCCCTCGCGGTCGCCCTCTTCCACCACGACATCGGGTCCCTCTCGGCGGCCTTCGTGCACGAGCGGCTCCAGCGGGTGCTGTCCTTCCCGCCCGAGGCCCAGTTCCCGCGGGGCGGCTGGCAGTCCGTCATCGACCGGATGGCCGCCCGGGCCCGCCGCCTCGGCGTGGTGATCGAGACCGGCACGCGGCTCACCGAGCTGCCGGCCGACGGCGGGCCGGTCGTCGTCGCGACCTCCCTCGCCGCCGCCCGCACCCTGCTGGGCGACCCCTCCCTCACCTGGGAGAGCGGCCGTACGGTCCTGCTCGACCTGGGGCTGCGCACCCGCCGCGGCGACGCCTGGGCCGTCTCGGACCTCGACGAACCGGCCTGGATCGAGCGCTTCACCGCCCAGGACCGCACCCTGGCCCCGGCCGGCGAGACCCTGCTCCAGGCACAGCTGCCGATCGGCCCCGACCAGGCCAAGGCGGTCGGCATCGAGCGCGCCGAGCGACTGCTCGACCTGGGCTTCCGGGGCTGGCGGGAGCGGGTCACCTGGCGGCGCGAGGCCGTGGCCACCGGCCGCACCGGCGCGGTGGACCTGCCGGGCACCACCTGGCGGGACCGGCCCGCCATCGCGCGGGGCAACGGCGTCTACCTGGCGGGCGACCAGGTCGCGGCACCCGGCGTGCTGGCCGAGGTGTCGTTCAACAGCGCCATCGAGGCCGTCTCACTGGCGATCCGCGACACCGGCCGCGCGGCCGCCGCCAGGGCCGCCCTTGACCTCGACCGCGCTTGAGGTTGTTGGCTCGTACCCGAAGCGCCCGAAGCGCCCGAAGCGCCTGGAGCACCCGGAGCACCCGGAGCACCCGGAGCACCCGGACCACCCGGGCAGGCACACCGGACCGAACCGTACGTACGAGCCAGGGAGTCCCCATGCACGCCATCCGCCTGCACGCCTTCGGCCCCGCCGACAACCTCGTCTACGAGAAGACCGAGGACCCGGTGCCAGGCCCCGGCCAGGTCCGCATCGCCGTCGAGGCCGCAGGCGTGCACCTGCTCGACACCGCCCTGCGCCTGGGGGACCGGGGCCCGCTGCCCGCCCTCCCCGAGCTGCCGACCGTGCCCGGCCGCGAGGTCGCGGGCACGGTCGAGTCGCTCGGCGAGGGCACCGACCCCGCCTGGCTCGGCAAGCGGGTGGTCGCCCACCTGGGCATGGTCCCCGGCGGGTACGCCGAACTGGCCGTCACCGACGCCGCCCGGCTGCACGAGATCCCCGCGAACCTGGACGCGGCCCGCGCCGTCGCGATGATCGGCACCGGCCGCACGGCCATGGGCATCCTCCAGTTCACCGAACTCGGCCCCGACTCGGTCGCGGTCGTCCCGGCCGCGGCCGGCGGCATCGGCACCCTGCTCGTCCAGTACGCGAAGAACGCCGGCGCCACGGTGATCGGCCTGGCCGGCGGACCGGCCAAGACCGCGGCCGTCGAGGCGAACGGAGCCGACCTGGCCGTGGACTACAACGTCCCCGACTGGCCCCTCCGCGTACGGGAGTTCCTCGGCGAGCGGCGGGCCACGGTCGTCTTCGACTCGGTCGGCGGCGAGCCCGGCCGAGCCGCCGTGGACCTCCTGGGCCCCGGCGGCCTGCACCTGGTCTTCGGCTGGTCGAGCGGCGGCCTTCACGAGGGCGGCCCGCTCACGTTCACGGAGGAGGAGCAGGCCGCGCGCGGGATCGTCTCGGAGCAGGTGTTGGGGCCGGTGATGCTGGGCAGGGCGGGCGGCGACAACCCCGTACGCGTCCTGGAGACCCGCGCCCTGGCCGAGGCGGCCGCGGGCCGGCTGACCCCGGCCGTCCAGCGCTTCCCCCTGGCCGGAGCGGCCGCCGCCCACCGGGCGCTGGAGGGACGCGCCACGATGGGCAAGGTGGTGCTGGTGCCGTGATCCGCCCCCGAGAAGGCCGACCCTCCCGGGCGTCCACACCCTGGACACCTAGGCTCGGGAACATGATCCGTACCGCAACCCCCGCCGACGTCCCCGCAATCCACGCGATGGTCCGTGAACTCGCGGAGTACGAGCGGGCCCTGGACGAGGCCCGCGCCACCGAGGAGCAGCTGCACGAGGCGCTCTTCGGCGAGCGGCCGGCCGCCTTCGCGCACATCGCCGAGACCGACGACGGCGAGGTCGCCGGCTTCGCGCTGTGGTTCCTCAACTTCTCCACCTGGCGCGGGGTGCACGGCATCTACCTGGAGGACCTGTACGTACGCCCGGAGCGGCGCGGCGGCGGCCACGGCAAGGCGCTGCTGACCGAGCTGGCCCGGATCTGCGTCGAGCGCGGCTACGAGCGGCTGGAGTGGTCGGTGCTCGACTGGAACACCCCGTCGATCGACTTCTACCGCTCGCTGGGCGCCCTCCCCCAGGACGAGTGGACGGTCTACCGCCTCACGGACGAGGCGCTGACGAAGCTCGGCTCCTGACCGGGCACCTGCCGCGGCCGCCCCTGGCCAGGCGGGCTGGGGGCGGTGGCGGGTGGGCCGGGTCGTCGGGTGCGGGTGGTGCCCGGCCCTGCGGCCGGGGGCCGTGGTCAACGGTGGGCCCGTGGACATGTCTTCTGGGGTGCGCCTCCCGGTATGCCCACTGCTTTAACCGGAATGGCGTCTACAGGCCTTCATGCGCCTGCCCGCATGCCGCCTCGTAGCCGGCTCATGCGTTCAGAGAAGCGTGGTTGCTGTTCGTGGGTGGCTGATGGAGGCTCCCGTGCGCCGGTGATCGCCCGCACCCATCGCGTGGGCGCACCTTCTGTGGTTGAGGTCCGAGACGGCAGCAACCATCGAAAACCGGTAGTCGTGAACACCAGCCACAGAAGGTGCGCCCAAACGAGACGGTCACGCGGTATCCGGTGCACGGGAGCCTCCATCAGCCCACCAGCCAGCTCAGCCACGCTTCTCTGACCGCATGGGCCGGCTGCAGAAGGTAGGACCGGGAGGCGCATGAAGGCCTGTAGGCGCACTGCCGGGCAGGCTTGGCTCGCTTCGGGGAGGCGCACCCCAGAAGACATGTCCACGGGCCCACCGTTGGCCACGGCCCCTGGCCGCCAGGCCAGGAACGGCCCGCACCACCTCCCAGCCCCCAGCCCCCCACCTCCCAGCCCCCGGCCCCCCGGCCCCAGCCGCCAGCCCCCCTACACGCGCCCCAACAGCGCCTCCGCCACCCATACCTGGCGGTCCGGCAGGCGGTCCTCGCCGTCCTCCACCTCCCACAGGAAGTTCTGCAGCACTCGTCCGAGGGTCCAGGCGCGGGCCCGGTCCCGGTCCAGGCCCAGCACCTCTGTCATCAGGTCGAAGCGGCGCAGGACCGCGGCCGGGTCCCAGCGGTTCACCAGGGCGGGCAGCAGCTCGAAGCCGGGGTCGCCGGCCAGTGGCTTCGGGTCGATGGCGAGCCAGGGTTCGCGCCCGCCGGCCAGCACGTTGTCGTAGTGCAGGTCCCAGTGCAGCAGCCGGTCCCCCGGCTCGCCGGCCACCTCCGCGAGGGCCGCCGCGCAGTCCCGCAGCAGCGCCCGCTCGCCGGGGTCGGCCAGCTCTGCCTCCGCCTCCGGTACGTCGTCCAGCATCCCGGCGGTGATGTCGCCGAGCCGCCGCAGCCCGGCCGGCGCCGGCCGGGCGGTCAGCCGGGCCAGCAGCTCCGCCAGGACCCGGGCCGCCTGGTCGGGGTCGGCCAGGGCGGACAGGTGCCGGCCCTCGTCGAGCCGCTCCAGGAGCATCGTGCCGGTGGCCGGATCCTCCGCGAGGAGCCGTACCGCCCCCTGCCCGTCCCACGCGCGCAGCGCCGCGGCCTCACCCGCCGTCTCCTCGTCCAGCAGCTGGAGCTTGAGCACGGCCCGTGCACCGTCGGCGGTGCGTGTCACGGGCAGCACGAGCGCGCACATCCCGTGCATCGGGGGCCCGTCGGGCCGCAGCCCCCACAGGTCCAGGAACCCGGCGGCGCGGCCGGGCAGGGCGGTCACGAAGGCGCGCCCGGCCTCGCCGTTGCACCCGACCTGGTTCTCGTACAGTTCGCGCGGCACCTGGACCGCCGGCCTGGCGGTCACTCGGCCCGCCCCGTGACGGCGACGGTCGCGCCCAGGCCGATCATGGCGAGGCCGCCGGTGCCGCCGACCGCCCGCATGCGGCGCGGCGAGCGGCCGAACCAGTCGCGCGCGGCCGAGGCGGCCAGTCCCCAGGTGACGTCGGTCAGCAGGGCCAGGAGGGTGCCGGCCAGGCCGAGGAGCAGCATCTGCGCGACCACGCCGCCGGCCTGCCGGTCGACGAACTGCGGCAGCATCGCGGAGAAGAAGACGATGCTCTTGGGGTTGGTCGCGCCCACCAGGAAGCCCTCCCGCACCTGCCGGGCGAAGCCCGTCTCCCGGGCGGCCGGGGCGTGCTCGGCGAGGGCGTGGGCGAGCGCGGCGCGGCGGCCCCAGTTGGCCCGTACGGCCTTCACGCCCAGCCACACGAGGTAGCCGGCGCCCGCGAGCTTCACGGCGGTGAACAGCAGCACGGAGCGCTCGACCAGCGTGCCCACGCCCAGCGCGACGGCGACGACGAGCAGGTAGCTGCCCAGCCAGTTGCCCAGCACCGAGGCGAGGGCGGCGCGGCGGCCGTGGGCCAGGGCCCGGCCGACGATGAACAGGACGCTGGGGCCGGGGATCACGACCAGGACGAAGGTGACCGCGCAGAACGCGAGGAGCTGATGGGGGTCGGCCATGCCCCGATCATGGCGCGACGGCCGGAGGACACGCCAGAAGCACCCCGCCCCCTCAGGCGATCCCGACGCCCCTCAGCGACTCGGCGAAGGCCTTCGCGTCGAACATCGACCGGTCCTGGACGCCCACGGGCTTGCCGTCGACGAGCACCAGCGGGGTGCCCTGTGCCCCGGTGGCCTCGAAGGCCTCCTCGGACCGCACCGCCCAGTCCCGGTACGTCATGTCGCGCACCGCACGGTCGAAGTCGGCGCCCCGCAGCCCCGGTACCTTCGCGGCGATCTCCAGCAGGCGGGCGTCCGTGAAGGCACCCTGCGGCTGGCTGGCGAAGACCGCCGCGTGGTACTCGGCGAACCTGCCCCGGTCCGCGATGGGGCTGGTCCGCACCTCGCCGTCCGGCCGCCCCTCCGCGGAGGTTCCGGTGCCCGGGCCGTCGCCGGAGGAGCAGGCCGCCGCCGTGCCGGCCAGCACCGCCACCGCGGCCGCCGCCGCCAGGCCCCGCGCGATGCGCGGGAGGCGGCCGGCCCTCCGTACGCCCTTCCCCATGACGACCATCGGGCAGATCCTCTCCAAAGCGGCAGAAAGCTACAGATCACCCCGACGCTAGCCGTGCCGCGCCCGCCCCTCGCACCGCCGAAGGGCCCGAGTCACGGGACAGAAGGCCCGCAAATCCCTACGCGGGCCCTACACCCTGCCCCTGGACCGCCCGCCGGAGACGGGTGTACCAACACCCCATGAGCAGCGCGACGATCAAGACGCCGGAGCCGGTCAACGGCGGGATCTCCTTCTGGTACGCCCAGGACGGCACGCCCCCGCCCCGGGAACCGCTCCCCGGCGACGCCACGGCGGACGTCTGCATCGTCGGCGGCGGCTACACGGGCCTGTGGACGGCGTACTACCTCAAGCAGGCCGCGCCCTTCCTGCGCGTCACCGTCCTGGAGCAGAAGTTCTGCGGCTACGGCGCCTCCGGCCGCAACGGCGGCTGGCTCTACAACGGCATCGCCGGCCGCGACCGCTACGCGAAGCTGCACGGCCACGAGGCCGCGGTCCGCCTCCAGAAGGCCATGAACGACACGGTCACCGAGGTCGTCGACACCGCGGCCAAGGAGGGCATCGAGGCGGACGTGCACCGCGGCGGCGTCCTGGAGGTGGCCTACACCCCCGCCCAGCTCGGCCGCCTCAAGGCCTTCCACGCCGCCGAACTCTCCTACGGCGAGGACGACCGCGAGCTGTACGGCGCCCGCGAGACCGCCGCGCGCATCCGGATCGCCGGCGCCGTCGGCTCCTCCTGGACCCCGCACGGCGCCCGCCTGCAGCCCGCCAGGCTCGCCAAGGGGCTGGCCGCGGCGTGCGAGCGGCTCGGCGTCGTGATCCACGAGTCGACCCCGGTCACCGAGATCGCCAAGGGCCGGGCGGTCACCCCCTACGGCACCGTCCGCGCGCCCTACGTGCTGCGCTGCACCGAGGGGTTCACCGCGAGCCTGAAGGGCCACAAGAGGTCCTGGCTGCCCATGAACTCATCGATGATCGTCACCGATCCGCTGCCCGACGCCGTGTGGGAGACCATCGGCTGGGAGGGCCGGGAGACCCTCGGCGACATGGCGCACGCCTACATGTACGCCCAGCGCACCGCCGACGGCCGGATCGCGGTCGGCGGGCGCGGGATCCCGTACCGCTTCGGCTCCCGCACCGACAACGACGGCCGCACCCAGCCGGCCACGATCGACGCCCTGCGCGAGATCCTGGTCCGCTTCTTCCCGCAGCTCTCGGGCACCGGCATCGCGCACGCCTGGTCGGGCGTGCTGGGCGTGCCGCGCGACTGGTGCGCCACGGTCACGCTGGACCGGGCCACCGGTCTGGGCTGGGCGGGCGGGTACGTCGGCTCGGGCGTCGCCACCGCGAACCTGGCCGCCCGTACGCTGCGCGACCTGGTCCAGCAGGACTCCGGCCAGTCCGGGCCCACCGACCTGACCACGCTCCCCTGGGTGAACCACCGGGTGCGGCGCTGGGAGCCGGAGCCCTTCCGCTGGGCCGGGGTGCACGCCCTGTACGCCGCCTACCGCACCGCGGACCGGCGGGAGGCCGCCACCCACAGCGCGGTGACGGCCCCCCTGGCCCGGCTGGCGGACCGGATCTCCGGACGCCACTGACCCCGTACGGCCCGCCTTACGGGGCGCCGTCCGGGATCACCTCCCGCTAGAAGAGCAGGTCCTTCGCGTTCCAGCCCGAGGCGACCTTCACCCGGGCGGCGAACGGCGCCTGCGCCTCGCCCGTGCCCTTCAGCAGCCACAGCGCCCCGGCACCGTCGCGCGCGAGCAGGTCCGCGCGGCCGTCGGAGTCGAGGTCGCCCGGCACGACCAGGGCCTGGTACCCGGTCCACGTGCCGGGGACCGCAAGCCGCCGCCCGAAGGGCGTGGCCGCCTTGCCCGTGCCCGGGTACAGCCAGGCCTTGCCCGAGGCGTCCTTCGCGAGCAGGTCGGCCTTGCCGTCACCGGTCAGGTCGGCGCCGCCGGCCAGGTGGCCGAGGCCCTTCCAGCCGGTGGCGACGCGGGCCCGGTCGGCGAAGGGCGCGGACGCCTTCCCCGTACCCGCGTACAGCCAGAGGCCGCCGGAGGCGTCCCGGGCCAGCAGGTCCGCCTTGCGGTCGCCGGTCAGGTCGCCGGCGCCGGCGATCAGGTCGTAGACGTTCCAGCCGCCGCCGACCTTCTTGCGCTCGTACAGGCCGCCGCCCTGCTCGCCCTCGACGTCGTAGAACCACAGCACGCCCGCGGCGTCCCGGCCGACGACCGGGCCGCCGGTGCCCTGGACGGTCATCGGCGCCAGCCGGGCGAGCGCGGTGTAGCGGCCCCAGTTCGAGTCGATGGTGTCCGCGCGCTCGAAGACGCGCGGGGCCCGGCCCGAGCCGACGTGGACGTTCAGGCTGCCGTCGGCCGCACGGCGCAGCAGCTGGTAGCGCTCGCGGACGGGCGTGCCGCCGGTGACGCCGAAGGTGCCCTGCGCGCCGGAGTCGCTCCAGCCGGCCGTGTACACGTTGTAGCTGGCGGAGGCGTCGATCTTCCACATGGGGCTCTTGGCCGCGGCCTTCAGCCGGTACGTGATCTTCACGTCGCCGGGCTTCACGTCACAGGTGAAGCCCTCCCAGTACAGCTCTCCGGTCCTGACCTCGCAGTTGCCCGCGCCGGCGCCGGCCTTGACGGAGACCAGGTCGACCTTCAGCTCGCCCGGGTCCCAGGCGCGGAACCCGCGGCCGGGGGCGAAGCCGACGCTCAGCCTGCCCTTGTCGATGGCGTGGACGTTCACCGTGTGGGTGACCGCGCCGCCCGCGGGCACGGCCGGCAGGGTCAGCCGCACCTTGTTCTTCTTGACGTGCTCGGCGGTGAGCACCCGGACGCTGTGCGCCTCGACCGTGCCCTTGACCGGCGAACTGCCGGACAGCTGGGCGGCCTTGACGGCCTTGTCGATGCTGGTGCCGCGGGGCGCGTAGGCCACGCCGAAGTGCAGCCGGGTGTCGTCCTTCACCGACTCGCCGGCCGTCACCGAGGGGCCGACGTACCCGTTGTCCTCGCTGGTCGGGCAGAGGAGGACGCCCTTGACGGTCGCCGAGGGGGTGCAGTCCAGGCCCGGCAGAACCGTCATCCCGGCGGGCAGGCCGCCCTGGGCCCAGGACGCGTCGGTCAGCGGCGCCTTCGACAGGGCGTACACGAGGGTGCCGTTCGGCGTGCCGGTCAGCAGGTCGGGCCGCAGGGCGGCGGCCGAGCCTTCGCCGGGCGGGATCACGTGGTCGAGGTAGGTGAAGGAGTAGTCGTCGTTCCCGGCGGCCAGGGCGGGGCCCGCGGTCACGACACCCGTCGCGACCAGGGCCGCCGAGCCCGTCAGAACACCCCCGAGAACACCGAGGCGCCGCGCGCCCCGGCTCATGAATCCGCGCATGTTCGCGCTCCACACATGAAGGCGGCAGTGTGCCTGCCGCGGCAACGCCATGTTCCCCGCATGACGCGCCGATCAAGACGGTGCCGAGGGGCCCCGGGTTGCTCGCCCCACCGCATTCGCGGGCATGGAGCGGGCATGACGGAGGCCCCCGGCCCGATCGGGCCGGGGGCCTCCCGCAAGAGCCGCCTGTCGGAATCGAACCGACGACCTCAAGATTACAAGTCAAGCGCTCTAGCCAACTGAGCTAAGGCGGCACGCCCGTGCAGTGTACCCAGGCCGCGGGACGGGTGGCGTTCGATATCTCACGTGCCCGGGGGTGCTGACAGGAGGCGGTCCGGGCAGGTAGCGTCGCCGGAGGTCCACCCAGGTGGACTAGACCCATCCTTCCTTTACTCGGATCGTCCGGCACGTTCCTGCCGGTGAAGGGACGCATCACCATGGCTTCCGTTACTTTCGACGGCGCGACCCGCCTGTACCCCGGCGCCGACAAGCCCGCCGTCGACGCGCTGAACCTCGAGATCGAGCACGGCGAGTTCCTCGTCCTCGTCGGCCCCTCCGGCTGTGGCAAGTCCACCTCCCTCCGCATGCTCGCGGGCCTGGAGGACGTCAACGGCGGAGCGATCCGCATCGGCGACAAGGACGTCACGCACCTGCCGCCGAAGGACCGCGACATCGCGATGGTCTTCCAGAACTACGCGCTGTACCCGCACATGACCGTCGCCGACAACATGGGCTTCGCGCTCAAGATCGCCGGCGAGGACAAGGCCACGATCCGCCGGAAGGTGGAGGACGCGGCGAAGATGCTGGACCTCACCCAGTACCTCGACCGCAAGCCGAAGGCGCTCTCCGGCGGCCAGCGCCAGCGCGTGGCCATGGGCCGCGCCATCGTCCGCAAGCCGCAGGTCTTCCTGATGGACGAGCCGCTGTCGAACCTCGACGCCAAGCTCCGCGTGTCGACCCGTACCCAGATCGCCGCACTCCAGCGCGACCTGGGCATCACCACCGTCTACGTCACCCACGACCAGGTCGAGGCCATGACCATGGGCGACCGGGTGGCCGTGCTCAAGGACGGTCTGCTCCAGCAGGTCGACACCCCGCGCAACATGTACGACCGCCCCGCGAACCTCTTCGTGGCCGGCTTCATCGGCTCCCCGGCCATGAACCTGGTCGAGGTCGCGATCACCGACGGCGGCGTGAAGTTCGGCGACAGCGTCGTCCCGGTCTCCCGCGAGGCCCTGGCCGGCGCCACCGACAAGGGCGACCGGACCGTCACGGTCGGCATCCGCCCCGAGCACTTCGACCTCGCCGACGAGGGCGGGCTGGCGGTCCGCGTCAACGTCGTCGAGGAGCTCGGCGCCGACGGCTACGTCTACGGCACCGCCGAGATCGGCGGCCACAGCACGGACCTGGTCGTCCGCGTGAACGGCCGCCGGGTCCCGGAGAAGGGCTCCACGGTCCACGTGGTCCCCCACGGCGGCGAGATCCACGTCTTCTCGACGTCCACGGGCGAGCGCCTCTCCGACTGACGCCGGCCGCCACACGGCCGCACCGAAGCGGCGGGCTCCCTCCCCGGGGACCCCGCCGCTTCGCCGTTCCCCCACCGGAACGCGGGCCCAGCCCACCGGCCGGCCCCGACGGCGTACGGGCACAGCCCGGGGCCCGGGCGGTCCAGGCGCAGCCCGGGACCGGCGCGAAGCCAGAGCCCCGGCGGACCCGGCCCGCGGCCGGGGTCCGGGGCACAGCCCGCGGCCGGGGTCCGGGGCACAGCCCGCGGCCGGGATCCGGGGCACAGCCCGGGGTCCGGGCCCGGCGTCCGGCCCGGGGTCCGGGGCGGAGCCCCGGGGAACGGTGGAAGGGCGGGTCGGGGGCACCTCCCAGCGGCAGCTGGGGAGGGACAGCCCCGCAGGGCAACGGCCCGCACCCGGTACCGGCCGGCACCCGCACGCGCACCCCGAACCCCGCACCGGCACCCGCACCGGCACCCGCACCGGCACCGGCACCCCCGCGCCCGGCACGGGCCCGGCACGGGCCCGGCACGGGACATTGCGCCACCCGGCCCCTTCCGGTCGCCGGAAGCCCGGCCCCCCGGCAGCGTGGGCCCCATGGCTCCGGTCCCCCTCCCGATCTGCGCCCCGCCCCCGCACCCGCGCCTCGCCGCACCGCCGCCGAGCCGCCTGCCGCTGCTCGCCGTGTGCCTCGCGTACACCGCGCTCCAGCTCCTGGCCGTCGTACCCGGCAGCCCCCTCGGCTGGGACGAGACCGTGTACGTCAGCCAGGTCAGCCCCCAGGCGCCGGCCGCCTTCTTCAGCGCGCCGCGTGCCCGCGGCATCACCCTCCTCGCCGCCCCGGTCACCCTGGTGACCACCGGCACCACCGCCCTGCACGTCTGGTTCGCGCTGCTCTCCGGCGCGGCCCTGTACCTCTCCTTCGCCGTCTGGCGCCCGCTGCTGCCCTCCCCCGTCGTCACCACCGCCGCCGGCCTCTTCGCCGGCCTGTGGGTGACGCTGCTCTACGGCCCCCAGGTCATGCCCAACCTGTGGGTGGCCTTCGGCGCCCTCGCCGCCGTCGGCTGCTTCCTCCGCTGCCTGCCCCGCCGGCCCGCCGACCCCCTGGCCGCCGTCGCCGGCCGCGCGTACGGGGCCGGCTCCGCGTACGCCCCCGGCTCCGCGTACCGCACCGACTACCCGCACGCCACCGACCTCCCGTACGGCACGGCCCGCGCCTACGCGACCGACCTCCCCTACGGCACCGCCCGCGCCTACGGCCCCCCGGCCGCCCGCACGGCCGGCGGCCGGGCCCGCCCGCTGGCCGGGCTCGCCGCCGCTGCCGCCCTGGTCGCGCTGATGCGCCCGGCCGACGCCCTCTGGCTGCTCCTCCCCCTCGCGGCCGTGGCCCTCTGGCGCCGCGCGCCCCTCGTCCTCGCCGTGCTCTGCGCGGGCCTGGCCGTCGGCGGCGCCGAGTGGGTGGTCGAGGCGTACCTCCGCTACGGCGGCCCCGCCGCCCGCCTGCACCGGGCCGGCGAGATCCAGGGCGGCTTCGGCTGGCACCCCGCGTTCGCCGACCAACTGCGGGCCCTCACCGACGGCCGCACCCTCTGCCGCCCCTGCGAAGGCGCCGTACGCCGTCCCTTGCTCGCCCTCTGGTGGCTGCTGCTGCCCGTCGCCACCGCGGCCGGGCTGTTCCTGGCCCGCCCACTGCGGCCGGCCCTCGCCGTGGCCACCGCGGCCGCCGCGTCGCTGGCCGTCCCGTACCTGCTGCTGCTCGGCTACGCCGCCCCGCGCTTCCTGCTGCCCGCCTACGCCCTGCTGTCCCTGCCCGTCGCGGCCGGGCTGGTGGCCGCCGCCCGCCCCTCCGCCGTGCGGCCCGACGCGGCAAGGCGCGCCGGCGCCCGCCCGGGCCGGGCGGCGGCACTCGCCCTCGCCCTGGCCCTCGCCGCCCACCTGGCCGTCCAGTTCGCCGTGCTCGACCGCGTCGCCGACCGGGCGCGGGAGAGCGGCGCGGCCTTCGAGCGCCTCAGGGCCGAACTGCGCCGCCACGGCGTCGTACCGCCCTGCGTCGTGACCGGGTACGAGGCGGTGCGGCTCGGCTACGCGCTGGGCTGCGCCTCCCGCCAAGTAGGCGGCCACGACGGGAGCATCGAACCCGCCGGCCTCCAATCGGCCGCCCTCTCCGGCCCGGTGGCGCTGCTCACCGCCGACGCCGGCCCGCCGCCCCCGTACGCGCGGGACTGGGACCCGGTGCCGCTGCCGCCCCTCCCCGGCACCCCGGAGCTCCGGGCCTTCCTGTCGCCCAGTACGACGAATACCCCGGCAGAACGGGCAATTTCGAGCCCCGTACGTCAACAGCCCATTCGAAAAGCCACGTCGAACCATCCCTCAACAGGGTGACTAAATGTCGCCAAATCTTCACCGAGCGCTACTCTCGCCCTCGTGACCCACACTGCCCGCCGTATCGGCCGATCCCTCGCCCTGGTCCTGCCCGTCGTCCTGGTCCTGTCCGGGACCCTCGCGGTCACCATGGTCCCCTGGGCCGACAACGCCCCGTCCCAGATCCTCACGGCCTCCGCCGAGAACGTCTCCGTGCCGGCCAAGTCCCGTGCGCCGCAGGACGTTCTGCGCGAGAAGCTCCTCGGCGAGCTCCAGGCCAAGAAGGACCCCGGGCTCGTCCTGACCCACCTCCAGCAGGAGGTCGACCGCAGGCCCTCGCTCGCCGAGTACTGCGGCGGGATCGCCCGCGCGCTGGGCCGCGCCGCCGTGAACATCTACGGCCCCACCAAGGCGCAGACGTACGCGCGCCCCGTGTGCGACACCTCCTTCGCCTCCGGCGTGGCCTCCTTCGGCTGAACCGGCCCCGTACGGACCTCCACACGGCGCCCTACACGGCGCCCCGCACAGCGTCCCGTACGGACCTCCGCACGGACCCCACGGCGGCAGCCGAGTCCGCCGCGCCCCCGGCACGGTGGCGGCCCGGGCCCCGAGCCCCCGGGCCGCCACGCCGCCGGCACCCGCCCCGCATAGGCTGCGGGGCATGACGGCAGACCCCTCAGCCACCAGCGCAGACACCGCGGCCGCGTTCCCCGCCGCCCCGACCCAGGCAGTCGTCCTGGCCGGCGGCCAGGGATCGCGGCTGCGCCCGTACACCGACGACCGCCCCAAGCCGATGGTCGAGATCCCCGGCACGGGGGTCCCGATCATCGGCCACCAGCTGGCCTGGCTGGCGTCCGAGGGCGTCACCGACGCCGTCGTCTCCTGCGGGCACCTCGCCGAGGTGCTCCAGGAGTGGCTCGCCGGGGCCGACCTCCCGCTCCGCGTGACCACCGTGGTCGAGACCGAGCCGCTGGGCCGCGGCGGCGGCCTCAAGTACGCGGCCGCGCACCTCCCGCACGCCGACCGGCCCTGGTACGCGACCAACGGCGACATCTGGACCCGCTTCTCGCTGCGCGAGATGGCCGCCTTCCACGAGGAGCGGGCCGCGACCGCGACCCTCGCGCTGGCCCGGCCGCGCATCCCCTGGGGCGCCGTGGAGACCAACGAGTTCGGGCACGTGCTGGACTTCATCGAGTCCCCGCCGTCGCCGTACCTGATCAACGCGGGCGTGTACGTGTTCTCGCCCGAATTCGCCTCCCTGCTGCCCGACCGCGGCGACCACGAGCGCACCACCTTCCCCCGGCTGGCCCGCGAACGCCGCCTGGCCGGCTTCCCGTTGCCCCAGGGCGCCTACTGGCGGGCGATCGACACCGCGAAGGACCTCACCGAGGCGGCGAAGGAACTCGCCTCCCAGCGGGGCGCGTAGCCGCCCCGGGGCGGCCGCCACAGCCTCCCGAGCGGCCCGGCCACGGCAACGCGAAGGGCCCGGCGCACACACCGTGCGCCGGGCCCTTCCGCGTGCCGTGCCGGGCCGGGATCAGCCCAGGAGGCCGCCGACCAGCCCGCCCCGCTGCTCCTGCGGCGGCTCGCTGCCGCCGCCACCGCTGCCGCCCGTGCTCGACCCGCCGGACGAGGTGGGACCGGCCGAGCTGGACGACGGCGTGCGCGGCGAGGTCTGGCGCGGCGACGACTCGGTACGGCCGGCGCCCTGGGTGGCCGTCGGCGACTGCGCGCCGGACGAGGCGGTCTCCCGTACCCGCTCCGGCTGCGTGCGCTCCGCCTTCGGCGCCTTGGTGGCCTCCGCAGACGGCTCACCGGTCTTCGCCGGCTTGCGGACCGCCTTGCGGGCCTTGCCGGGCTCGGTCGGGAGCGGGGACCCCGGCAGGTAGTTGCTCGGCGCGTCCTCCGGACCCGGCACGGTGACCACGGTGGTCGAGCGGACCGCGCCGCCCAGCAGGGAGCCGATCAGCAGCGTGAGGCCGACGACCAGGGTCGTCATGACCGCGCCGCGCCGCAGCACCCGGCGCCGCAGCTCACCCAGCCCGGCGCGCGGGCCGAGCGTGCGCCAGGCCTCGCCGGCCAGACGGCCGTCGAGCGAGTAGACCGGGGCACCGGCGATGATCAGCGGGCTCCAGGCGGCCAGGTAGATGATGTCCGGCGCGTCGTACGCCGGTACGGTCCGCCAGCTCACGGTCATCAGCAGGGCCGCCGACAGCAGCGTCCCGATGCAGGCCGCGAACCGCTGCCAGAGGCCGAAGACCGTGAGCACACCGACGATGACCTGGAGGAACGCCACGCTCAGCCCGGCGCCGACCGGGTGGGCCAGCGCGAAGTCCCGCAGCGGCTCGGCCAGTGCCCAGGGGTGCAGGGTGTGCAGCCAGGTGACCATGGAGCCGCGCTCGCCGCCGTCGAAGTACACGGGGTCGCACAGCTTGCCCATGCCGGCGTAGATCGAGATGAAGCCGAGGAACACCCGCAGCGGCAGCAGCACCACCCCGAGGTTCATCCGGCGGCCCGGGAAGTAGGCCTCCACGGCCGGGTCCACGGGGGCCCGGCGGGCGGCGCTGATCTCCGCCACGTCCTGGCCGTACGCGTCGGTGCGGCCGTAGTCGGCGGTGTACCCCGAGTCGTACGGCGCCCCGATGGGACGGCCGAAGTCCCGTACCGGTGTGAGGATCTGGGTGTCGTCGTCCAGGGCGGAGCGCTGGCCCACGACGGTCGGCGTCGGCATGGTGTCGTCGCCGAGCTCCACGCGCGGGATGACCTGGGTCGCGGCCCCTCCCCCCGCGTCCGCCCCGGCGCCCCACGAGGTGCGGGCCCCGGCCTCGCGCACGGCCTGGAGCAGCCCGCCGGTGGCCGCCCCGTCGCCGGGCCCGGCCTTTCCGCTCCACACGACGGGGGCCCGCCGCCGTGCGCCGGCGGCTGCACCGGCCACGGCGCCGGCACCGGCGGCGCCGAGGACGGGCATCCTGGCGGGGGCCGCGCCGGCCTTGGGCCGCCCCTTGGGGGCGAGCTGCACGCGGAAGCTGGCGTGGTTGACGATGACCTGCGCGGGGTCGCACGGCACCTTGACCATGCTCAGCGAGGGCTGGTCGTCGAACCTCGGCGTTCTGGTGTCCACACTCATCTAACCGAGTGATGAGTGTTTAGGACACTGCCTTGACAGCAGCGATATGTCCGAGACCCGTCAAGATCCGGCCACCTTGGCCCGCGACGAATCTTCGTTCGGCAACGAAGTGTCAATTGATGTGAGAATCATGGAAGTTGACCGGCGAATAATCCGGGGGGAAGCCGCCTTGACCAGTCCCGCCCAGCCACCTGGACGCGCACCGAACCAGCTCGTCTTCGACGACCTCACCGACTACCCGGTGATGGCCCAGGCCCTCGACAACCAGTGGCTGCCCGCGGCCCTCGCCGCCACCCGCCAGCGCACCGGGGCCGTCCCCGGCCCCTCGCCCGAGGCGGTGGCCACGGCCGCGGCCGAGCTGCGGCGCGCGCTGGTCAACAGCGGCACCCTGATCGTGAACCGTGCCTTCTTCCTCAACAACGAGGCGGTGTACGCCAACTACCTGCCGGACGCCGACGCCGCCGAGCGCACCGCCTTCATCCGGCTGCTCGACTCCCGCGTGCTGGTCCCGTACCTGTTCACGGAACGGGAACCCGCGGGCGAGTTCACCTGGGGGTACGACCGGTCCGTCCACCAGGCGTGGACCCGGCTGGTCTCGGACGAGGCCGACCCGGGCCTGGTCAGGTTCGACTGGGACGACGCCGCGAACCTCGACGTCGCCGACGGCGTCGGGGTGTTCTTCGCCGGCCAGATCTCCGGGCTGAAGAACCTCCAGCACCGGCAGCTCGCCCGCGACCTCGGCATAAGCGAGGAGCAGGCCCTGGCCATGAAGGAGGGCGTCCTCACCGACATCGCCGTGTGGGCCGCCCCCCGGAGCCGCGAGCAGATCACCCGCAACGCCATCTACAAGGAGTTCATCACCCGCCCCGGCACCGACCCGTACCTGAACCTGCTGCGCGAGGGCCCGCACGTGGTCCCCACGAAGCAGCTCGTCGACCTGGTCTACAACCTCGGCGTGCCGACCGTCGCCGGGGCGATCCCGCTGACCCCGCCCGACTCGCCCCTCCGCTCCACCCTCCAGGAGCTGCGGACGGACTCCCGGCCGCGCGCCGAGGACCCCGAGGCCATCGGGCACCTGCTGCGCGACGTGTTCGCCGACGCGCTGCACCGGGCGGTGGACGGCCCCAACTCGTACGCGGAGCTGTCCCTGGCCGACATCGTGCGCCTGCGCCGCGAGGAGGAGTGGCGCGGTTACGTCGACTCGCTCGACGGCTTCGTCCGCGGCGGGTTCCGGGCCGGACGGCTGCCCTCGCCCGAGGAGTTCGCCGCCGGCACCTCCGAAGTGGCCCGCCGGCACGCCCGGATGCTGCGGACGGCCCGCAAGACCAGCGGCAACGGCGGCGGGTTCACCCGCGAGCTCGCCGCCGTGCTCGTGCTGGAGTCCGCCGGCATCGCCCTGCAGGTCACGGGCGGCGAGGACGTGTCCCTGCTGTCCGGCGCGACGACCGTCCTCACGGCCGCGGCCGGGGTGCTGACCATGCGGGTCGAGTTCCGCGAGAAGGGCACGGGCGGAAGCCTGCTGCGCCGCCGCGGGGGTCTCGGCCACAGCCTGACATTGCCGGCCATGCGGCTGGGCAGCCTCAGGCGGGACTGGGAGACGATCCTGCGCACGTACCGGGCCGCGGGCGGGCGGATCGTCGAGGTGCCCTCCGGTACGGACGCCGCCGCGCGCCAGGCGGACCAGCAGCCGGAGGGCGCCGCATGAGAGCGGGAGGACCGGCATGACCGGAGGCACCGAGCGGTACGAGCGGCTGCGGGCGGAGCGGCCGGGGCTGTTCGCCAACCCGCCGGGCGGCATCGAGATCCTGACCGACCCCGCCGCGGTCGCCGCCGCCGGCGGGGTGCTGTGGGAGGACCAGTACCTCCTGCTGCTGCGCGACCCCGTGCGCTTCCCGGACGGGCGCGAGGGCACCTACCTGCGCGCCGTCGGGGCGGTGGCCGAGCCCGGCTGCGTGGTGCTGCCGATGCTGCCGGGGGGCCGGGTCGTGCTCATCGAGCACTTCCGGCACGCCACCCGCTCCTGGCACTGGGAGATCCCCCGGGGCATGGGCACGGCCGGGCTCGTGGACCGGGCCAACGCGGCGAAGGAGGTGGGCGAGGAGATCGGCGCCCGGGTGCTCTCGCTGACGCCGCTCGGGGAGGTCCACCCCGACAGCGGCATGGCGGCCGACCGGGTACGGCTGTTCGCGGCCCTGATCGACGGCGTCGGCGCGCTGGAGACGGGCGCCGGTATCCGGGACACCCGCGTCCTGTCCTTCGCGGAGGCGGAGGCCCTGGCGGGCGCCGGGGAGATCACCGACGCGTTCACCCTGACGACGCTGTACCGCGCCCGCCTGGCGGGCCTCGGCGAAGCCTGACCCTCGGGGGCGCTGCCCCCGAGACCCCCGCGCCTCAAACGCCGGCGAGGCTGGAAACCATCCTCGCCGACGTCTGAGGCGCGGGGTCCGGGGCGGAGCCCCGGTGAGCGGGAGAGGGCGGGTAGGGGAAGGCCCCGCAGGGCAACGGGGCCGGCACCGGACCCGCACCGCGCCCGGCACGGGCCCCCCGCCCCGGAAGGGTCAGCCCCGCTTGCGGGCGGCCTCGTACAGGACCACACCGGCGGCGACACCGGCGTTCAGCGACTCGGCCCCGCCCGGCATCGGGATGCGGACCAGGAAGTCGCAGGTCTCGCCGACCAGGCGGCCCAGACCCTTGCCCTCGCTGCCGACGACGATGACGACCGGCCCGGACAGCGCCTCCAGCTCCTGCACCTCGTGCTCGCCCTCGGCCGCCAGGCCGACGACCGTGATGCCGGCCTTCTTGTAGTCCTGCAGCGCACGGGTCAGGTTGGTGACGCGCGCGACCGGCGTACGGGCGGCGGTACCGGCCGACGTCTTCCACGCACCGGCGGTCATGCCGGCCGCACGCCGCTCGGGGATGACCACGCCGTGGCCGCCGAAGGCGGAGACGGAGCGGACGATCGCGCCCAGGTTGCGCGGGTCGGTGACGCCGTCCAGGGCCACGATCAGCGGGTCCTCGCCCGCGTCGTACGCCTCGGCGGTCAGGTCCTCCGGGTGCGCGTACTCGTACGGCGGGACCTGCAGCACCAGGCCCTGGTGGTTGAGCCCGCCGGTCATCCGGTCGAGCTCGGGGCGCGGGGCCTCCATCAGGTTGATGTTGCCGCGCTGCTGGGCGAGCGCGAGGGCCTCGCGGACGCGCTCGTCGTTGTCGATGAACTGCTGGACGTACAGGGTGGTCGCGGGCACTCCGTCGCGCAGCGCCTCGAAGACCGGGTTGCGGCCGACGACCATCTCGCTGGTGCCCTTGGGGCCGCCGCGGCGCGGGGCGGGGCGGCGCTTGGCCGCCTGCCGCGCCTTGGCGTTGGAGATGCGGAAGGCCTTGTGGCCCTTGCGGTCCTCGGCCTTGGGCGTGGGGCCCTTGCCCTCGAGGCCCTTGCGCCGCTGGCCACCGCTGCCGACCGTGGCGCCCTTCTTGTTGGACGTGCGGCGGTTCCTGCGCTGGCTGTTCCCGGCCATGACCTACCTGTTTCGTTTCTGCAGACGTGTGTACGTAATGAAGTGTGCCGCCCGGAGGCCCGGGCGGCACCTGTGGACGGCCCCGTGACCGGGCCCGCGGCCGCGGCTAGCGCTGACCGAGGCTCCAGCGGGGGCCGGCCGGGCTGTCCTCGATGACCAGGCCGGACTGGTTGAGCTGGTCGCGGATGGCGTCGGCGGTCGCCCAGTCCTTGCGGGCCCGGGCGGACTCGCGCTGCTCCAGGACCATGCGCACGAGGGTGTCGACGGCGCCGTGCAGGTCCTCGCCGCGCTCCGTCTCGCCCGCCCAGTGCGGGTCCAGCGGGTCGAGGCCCAGGACGCCGAGCATCGCACGCACCTCGGCGAGGCGGGCGACGGCGCCCTCCTTGTCGTCGGCGGCCAGCGCGCTGTTGCCCTGGCGGACGGTGGTGTGGACGATCGCGAGCGCCTGCGGGACGCCCAGGTCGTCGTCCATCGCCTCGGCGAAGGCCGGGGGCACCTCGTCGGCGGGCTCGACCACCTGTCCGGCCATCTCGGTCACCCGCTGGCAGAAGCCCTCGATCCGCGCGAACGCCGAATCGGCCTCGCGCAGCGCCTCCTCGCTGTACTCGATCATCGAGCGGTAGTGCGGGGTGCCCAGGTAGTAGCGCAGGACGACGGGACGCCAGTTCTTCAGCATCTCGGACACCAGCACCGAGTTGCCGAGGGACTTGGACATCTTCTCGCCGCTGAGCGTGACCCAGGCGTTGTGCACCCAGTACTTCGCGAACTCGTCGCCGTAGGCCTTGGCCTGGGCGATCTCGTTCTCGTGGTGCGGGAAGATCAGGTCGATGCCGCCGCCGTGGATGTCGAAGGCGGAGCCGAGGTACTTGTGGGCCATGGCCGAGCACTCCAGGTGCCAGCCGGGACGGCCGCGGCCCCACGGGGTCTCCCAGGAGGGCTCGCCCGGCTTGGCGGCCTTCCACATGGCGAAGTCGCGGGGGTCGCGCTTGCCCGTCTCGCCCTCGCCGGAGGGCTGGAGCAGGTTGTCCAGCTCCTGGTTGGACAGCTCCAGGTAGCCGGGGAAGGAGCGCACGTCGAAGTAGACGTTGCCGTCCGCCTCGTAGGCGTGGCCGCGCTCGATCAGGCCGCGCATCATCTCGACCATCTCGGTGACGTGGCCGGTGGCGCGGGGCTCGTAGGTGGGCGGGAGGCAGCCGAGGCCGTCGTAGCCGTCGTTGAAGGCGCGCTCGTTCTCGTACCCGATGGACCACCAGGGGCGGCCCTGGTCCGCCGACTTGGCGATGATCTTGTCGTCGATGTCCGTGACGTTCCGGATGAAGGTCACGTCGTAGCCGCGGTAGGTGAACCAGCGGCGCATGATGTCGAAGTTCAGGCCGGACCGGATGTGCCCGATGTGCGGGGCGGCCTGCACGGTCGCGCCACACAGGTAGATCGAGACACAGCCCGGCTTGAGCGGGGTGAAATCGCGGATCTGCCGGGCGCTGGTGTCGTACAGGCGAATAGTCACGGCATCAAGGGTAGTGCTCCTGCGGCAGTGCCCCGCGACCCTTTCGGGGCGCGGGGCGCGTTTGTTGCCGAAGTGCGGCCGGGATTCGTGGCGGACGCGGCGGGGAGTCAGCTCCCGCTCGTGCGGTACACCAGCGCGGTCGCGATGGCGGCGAGGCCCTCGGCTCGGCCGGTCAGGCCCAGGCCGTCGGTGGTGGTGCCGGAGACGGACACCGGCGCGCCGACCGCGGCGCCGAGCGCCTTCTGCGCCTCCTCGCGCCGCTTGCCGACCTTCGGCCGTACGCCGATGACCTGCACGGACACGTTCCCGATCTCGAAACCGGCGGCGCGCACGATACGGGCGGCCTCACCCAGAAGCGTGACACCGGAGGCGCCCGACCACTCGGGGCGGGAGGTGCCGAAGTGGGCGCCGAGGTCCCCGACGCCGGCCGCGGAGAACAGGGCGTCGCAGGCGGCGTGGGCGGCCACGTCGCCGTCGGAGTGCCCGGCGAGGCCGTAGCCCTCGTTCTCGGGGCCGTCCCAGAGCAGGCCGGCGCACCACAGCTCGCGGCCCTGCTCGAAGGCGTGGACGTCGGTGCCGATGCCGACGAGGGGGATCAGGGGCTGCTCAGTAGGCATCGGTGGCCCTCCTGCGGGCGAGTACGGCCTCGGCGAGGACGAGGTCCAGCGGGCGGGTCACCTTGAAGGCCTCCTCGTGCCCGGGCACGAGGACGACGGGCACGCCGAGCAGCTCGACGAGTCCGGCGTCGTCCGTGGCGCCCTCGCCGCTGACGGCGGTCTTCTCGTGGGCGCGCAGCAGGGTCTCGCGGTCGAAGCCCTGCGGGGTCTGCACGGCGCGCAGCCGGGAGCGCTCGGGGGTGGCGACGACCGGCTCGGGCTCGCCGCCGGTGCGCGGCTCGACCTCCTTGACGGTGTCGGCCAGGGGCAGCGCGGGCACGACGGCGGGGGCGCCGTCGCGGACGGCCTCGACGACGGAGTCGACGGTGTCGACGGGCACCAGGGGGCGGGCCGCGTCGTGGACCAGTACGGAGGTGACGTCCGCCGGGAGGGCCTCCAGGCCCAGGCGCACGGACTCCTGGCGGGTCTCGCCGCCGGGCACGACCACGAAGTCCGTGCGCTCGGGCAGGGCGTGCTCGTCGAGGAGGTGCCGCACCTCGGCCGCGCCGTCGGGCGGGGCCACCACGACGACGACGCCGACGGCGCGGGAGCGCGCCATGGCCCGTACGGCGTGGATCAGCATCGGGGTGCCGCCGAGGGTGCGCAGCGCCTTGGGGGCGCCGGGCCCCAGGCGTACGCCGCGGCCGGCCGCGGGGATCACCGCGGCGGTCCTCCCGCGGCTGCCGCCGGGGGTGTCCCCGTCGGTGGCGGGACGCGTTACGTCAGACATGCGTGGCTCCGGACAGTGACGTCGTCGTGACATCGGTGGGGCGGCCAGGTTTGTCGCCTCGGCCGACGTGGGTATGGCCTGAAGGTGCCGGGCACGATGCCCTGACCGGGGCCCCTTCCGTGACGACCGGTCAAGCTGGCTGCCCGGGCCCGGCACGCCAGGGAGAGACGTTTCAGGGAACACGCGGGGCGGCGGCGGGCGCACGCCCTGCGGTGAGAACGGGGTCGGACCCGGCTGCGCGGCCGGACCCGGCGAGGCCGGACCCAGAGCCGGCCTCGGTACGGGACCGGGAGCGGCGCCGGGTCGGACGCAGACATGCCGCAGCGCCCGGCGACAGAAGGACTGTCATCGGGCACCGCGGCACAACTGTCGCGTCAGGACGCAGGGACGCGTCAGGACGCGAGGACCTCGTCGAGGAGAGCCTCGGCCTTGTCCTCGTTGGTGTTCTCAGCGAGAGCCAGCTCGCTGACCAGGATCTGACGGGCCTTGGCGAGCATGCGCTTCTCGCCCGCCGACAGTCCGCGCTCGCGCTCGCGGCGCCACAGGTCGCGCACCACTTCGGCGACCTTGATGACATCGCCGGACGCGAGCTTCTCCAGGTTTGCCTTGTAGCGACGGGACCAGTTCGTCGGCTCTTCGGCGTACGGCGCACGCAGCACCTCGAAGACCCGGTCCAGCCCGTCCTGGCCGACCACATCGCGAACGCCGACGAACTCCGCATTGTCCGCGGGCACACGCACCGTCAGGTCGCCCTGGGCGACCTTGAGCACCAAGTAGGTCTTGTCCACGCCTTTGATCTGGCGAGTTTCGATGGCCTCGATCAGCGCGGCCCCGTGATGGGGATAGACCACGGTGTCGCCAACCTTGAACGTCATGTGACAGGTACCCCTTCCGTGGCTATCAAGAGTAACACGAGAACGGACTGTTCTGAATGGCGTTTCCGCAGGTCAGGGCATATCTCGGGGCTTGACAACACAGACGCGTACGTGCTGCGGAGGGCTTCCGGAGGGGGGTATTCGCAGGTCGGAGCGGCTGTGCGCACGAGGCGAAACGACCACGTTACACCTCCCGGGGGACCCGCACGAAGTGATGTACGTCCCGTTTTGCGTGGTTCGAAGCCGCGAAACGGAAGTACTCCGTTCGACTGGCGCACACCTGTCCCGGGGCCAATCCCGAATTGATCACGGGGGCCGCCGTGAAGCCGATCACGCTCCCGCTCCGGTGAAATGCCGGCCGGCGGAGGAAGACATCCGGAAGACGCCGCGGTAATTGATCACACGCGTTTTGTGAGCGCTATGTGAAGGCGCGCGGGAAAGGAAGATCGAGGACCGGGCCGGGAGGCGCTCCGCGCGGCGCGGAGGGTCGGGTGCGGACGCGGGGTGGCGGCTCGGTAACCTAAGGCCGCTGACACACCCTTAGGGCGGCTTTACCTGTCCAGGCAGAGCCCCCGTTCCGCCTAGACCGTCCTTACGTCCAAGGAGTTGCCGCCGCCGTGAGCCGCAGCCTTCGACGCGGCGCCCTTGCCGCCGCCGCCATCGTCCTCTCGATCGGATCGCTCGCCGCCTGCGGCGCGGGCAACGACGCGCAGACCCTGGAGATCAAGCCGGACAACGCCGCGGCCGAGAAGGGCGACATCCAGGTCCAGAACGCCCTGGTGATCACGCAGCCCGTGCGCGAGGCCAAGGGCCCGGCCGTCGTCTCCGCGACGCTCTTCAACAACGGCCAGGCCCCCCAGACCCTGGACGCCATCACCCTTCCGGGTGCCTCCGGCACCGTGAAGCTGAAGGCCGCCGAGGGCTCCGGCAAGATCGTCGTGCCCGCCCACGGCTCCATCATCCTGGGCGGCAAGGGCAACGCCTCTGCCGTGATCGAGAACGGCCGCGACGGCCTGGAGAACGGCGCCGCGCAGGAGGTCGTCTTCCAGTTCAGCCGGACCGGCGACATCGGCCTGGACGCGTTCGTCGTCCCGGCCACCGGCTACTTCGGCGAGTACGGCCCGTCCGAGCGCCCGGCCCTGCCGTCGCCGACCGCGTCGCCCACCCCGTCCGCCTCCGCCTCGGGCGAGGCCGGCCACGGCGGCCAGGCCACCCCCTCCGGCTCCGCCGGCACGCCGTCCGGCACCGCCGCCACCCCCTCGGGCTCGGCCTCGCACGGCACCGGTCACTGACGCACCGCCCCCACGGGCACGCGGAAGGGCCCCCACCCGGCAGCGGGTGGGGGCCCTTCCCCGTACGTACGTACGTACCGCCCCCGGCGCGGGTCACGCGCCGGGGGCGGCCTACGGCTCGAACTTGTAGCCCAGGCCGCGGACCGTGACCAGGTAGCGCGGGGCGCCCGGGTCCGGCTCGATCTTGGCGCGCAGGCGCTTCACGTGGACGTCGAGGGTCTTGGTGTCGCCGACGTAGTCCGCGCCCCACACCCGGTCGATCAGCTGCATGCGGGTCAGCACGCGGCCCGCGTTGCGCAGCAGCATCTCCAGGAGGTCGAACTCCTTCAGGGGCAGGTCGACCTTGGCCCCGCCGACCGTGACCACGTGGCGGTCGACGTCCATCCGGACCGGTCCGGCCTCCAGCGCGGCGGGGGTGACCTCCTCCGGCTCGCCGCGGCGGCGCAGCACCGCGCGGATGCGGGCGACCAGTTCCCGCGACGAGAAGGGCTTGGTGACGTAGTCGTCGGCTCCTATCTCCAGCCCGACGACCTTGTCGATCTCGCTGTCCTTGGCGGTGACCATGATGACCGGCACGTTCGAACGGCCCCGCAGCTGACGGCAGACCTCGGTGCCCGGCAGGCCGGGCAGCATCAGGTCGAGGAGGACGAGGTCGGCGCCGTTGCGCTCGAACTCGTCCAGGCCGTCGGGCCCGGTCGCGGCGATGGCGACCTCGAAGCCCTCCTTGCGGAGCATGTAGGAAAGGGCGTCGCTGAAGGATTCCTCATCCTCGACGACGAGCACTCGGGTCACGGAAGGACCTCCGGGGCAGGGATGGCTGTTACTTGGTGGGACTCGGTGCGGTGGTCGGCGGATGCCGGTCCGGCGGTCGGCCGCTTCGGTTCTGCCGCGGCCTCGGGCAGCCGCAGCGTGAAGGTGGAACCCTGGCCCTCGCTGCTCCACACCGTGACCTCGCCGCCGTGCGACGCGGCCACGTGCTTCACGATGGCGAGGCCCAGGCCCGTACCGCCCGTGGCGCGGGAACGGGCCGGGTCGACGCGGTAGAAGCGCTCGAAGATGCGCTCCCGGTCCTTCTCGGGGATGCCGATGCCCTGGTCGGTCACGGCGATCTCGATCAGGTCCCCGCCGGGCGCCGCGACGCGGCGGCCGGCTATGCCCACGCGGGTGCGGGCCGGGGAGTAGTTGACGGCGTTCTCGACGAGGTTGCCGAGGGCGGCGGCGAGCTGGCCGCGGTTGCCCCAGACCCGCAGGTCCGCGGTGCCGCCGGCGGCCATGGTGATCTGCTTGGTGGAGGCGGTGTGCCGGCAGCGGTCGATGGCCTCGGCGACCAGGGTGTCCACCCGGACCGGCTCGGCGTCCTCGAGCGGGTCGTCGTTCTGGACCCGGGAGAGGTCGATCAGCTCCTGGACGAGGTTGGTGAGGCGGGTGGCCTCGATCTGCATGCGGCCGGCGAACCGGATGACGGCCTCGGGGTCGTCCGAGGCGTCCATGACGGCCTCGGACAGCAGGGAGAGCGCTCCCACGGGGGTCTTCAGCTCGTGCGAGACGTTCGCGACGAAGTCGCGGCGCACCGCCTCGATGCGGCGGGCCTCCGTGAGGTCCTCGACCAGCAGCAGCACCAGGCGCGAGCCGAGCGGCGCCACCCGGGCGGAGACCGCCAGGGCCTCGCCGCGGCCGGTGCCGCGCCGGGGCAGGTCCAGCTCGACCTGCCGTATCTCTCCGTCCCTGCGGGTGTCGCGCGCCATGTGGAGCATCGGCTCGACGGCGAGCTTGCCGCCGCGCACCAGGCCCAGCGCGTACGCGGCCGAGCTGGCCTTCACCACGCTGTCACCCTCGTCGAGCACCACCGCCGAGGAGCGGAGCACCGAGAGCACGGTGTCCACGCCGGGCGGCAGCACCGCGTTGAGATCGGGGCGCATGGAGCTCCGCGTGGGGCGGGCCTGGTCGCGCTCGCTCCAGCGGAACGCCAGCATGGCGATGACACCGGTGCACAACCCGGCGATCGCTGCCGCTGCGGCGACCGCCGCGTTCACGTCCATGGATCCAGGTTAAGCAGGCACGACGACAGTTCCACAGCCGTTCGGGTGGCACCTCGAACAGTCGTCGCCCAGAGTTCACCGTGACGACCGTACTGATTCACTTGTGGTGCCGGAGTCCGACGCGTGGGCCGCGCACCGTGGGAGCGTGGGGGTCGAAGCGACACGAAACCCCCGGCCCCCGGCAGTAACGAAGAGAGGGACACCCATGCGGGACGCGTACCACGAGGAACTGGACTCGATCGGCGACGGCCTGGTCGAGATGGCCCGGCTCGTCGGTTCCGCGATCGGGCGGGCCACCACGGCCATGCTCGACGCCGACCTGAAGCTCGCCGAGAGCGTGATCGCCGCTGACCAGAAGATCGACGACCTCCAGCACGACCTGGAAGCCCGCGCCATCGCCCTGCTGGCCCGCCAGCAGCCCGTCGCCACCGACCTGCGCATCGTCGTGACGTCCCTGCGCATGAGTGCCGACCTGGAGCGCTCCGGCGACCTGGCGCAGCACGTGGCGAAGCTCGCCCGGCTGCGCTTCCCCGACACGGCGGTGCCGCGTGACCTGCACGCCACCATCCTGGAGATGGGCCAGCTGGCGCAGCGGCTGATGGCCAAGGCCGCCGAGGTGATCATCACCAAGGACGTCGACCTGGCGATGCAGCTGGAGACGGACGACGACGAGATGGACCAGCTGCACCGCACGCTGTTCCAGCACCTGATGGACGACCGCTGGAAGCACGGCATCGAGACGGCCGTGGACGTGACGCTGCTGGGCCGCTACTACGAGCGGTTCGCGGACCACGCCGTGTCCGTGGCCAAGCGCGTGGTGTACCTGGTGACGGGCGAGCACGCGGACGAGCTGCAGACGCCGGTCGAGGCCTCCTGAGCACGGCCGGGGCCGTCCTCGGCGGCTCCGGGCCACCACTGCGCCAGTGCGCCGTTGACGCGCCCTCGGGGCTGGGCATGAATGAGGCAGGGCAGTACGCGCGTACGCCTTCCTAGGAGGAACCATGGCCGATTCCCCCGTACCGATCACCCCCGAGCAGGAGCAGCAGCCGCCCGCCGCGCAGCCGCTCCGGCTCCCGCTGCTCGCGGCCTGCGGCTGCGGCTCGGGCTGCGGCTGCGGCTGCCAGTCCGGCGCGCCGTGCCAGTGCGGCGGCTGACCGGCGCACGTGCGCGACGAAGGGCCCTGTCCGGTTAACCCCGGATAGGGCCTTTTTGGTGCAAAAGCCCGGAAATCTTATTACCGGCACGGAGCGGTTGACAGCCGTCGAAAGTCGGGTCAAGGGTGAAGAGCATGACAAAGAGGACAAGAACGAGAAGAGTGGGCGCGGCAGTCGCCGCGGCCGCAGCAGCGTTCAGCCTCGGGCTCGGCGGCGCCTCCGCCGCCATGGCCGAGATCAAGCCGGTCGACACCTCGTGCTCGAACAAGGCCGGCCAGGAGCCCGGCGGCCAGCAGCCCAGCTGCAAGGGGGCCAGCCACACCCAGGAAACCGAGAACCAGAACCCGGCGGGCCACGCGCCCGGCGGCCACAACAAGTGACCTCACCTCACACGAAGAAGCCCGTCCCCACCGGGAACGGGCTTCTCGTGCGTCGGGGGGTCAGGGGGTCGCCGGCTTGGCCGGGGCGGCCGGGGCCATCGGCTGGGCGGCCGGCTTGGCCTCGGGCTTGGCCAGCAGCGAGTCGGCGGTGTCCTGGAGGGCCGCGACGTTGCCGTTGGACAGCACCACGTTCGGGTTGAGGACGCGGTCGAGGTGCACGGTCTCCGTCAGGTCGGAGACGTTGAGGTTGTCGAGGAGCGAGAGCAGCGGGGTGTCCGCGGCCTGGGCGGGAGCGGCGGCGCCGAAGAGCAGGGCGACGCCGGCGAGGGCGCCGGCCACGGAGTATCGGTTCAGCTTCATGCGCGGCAAACGCACGCCCCCGGCCCCCGGTAATCGGCGTCCGCCCCGCCTCCCCCGTTCGGCTCCGCCGTTCCCCCCGTCCGGCCCCGCGCACGGCCCAAGTACGAAAAAGCCCCCCACCCGACGGGTGAAACCGCCGGGTGAGAGGCCTCGGAACGCTTCCGGACTACTTCTTGCCCTGGTTCTTGACCGCTTCGATGGCGGCCGCGGCGGCCTCGGGGTCGAGGTAGGTGCCGCCCGGGTTGAGGGGCTTGAATTCGGCGTCCAGCTCGTAGGAGAGCGGGATGCCGGTCGGGATGTTCAGGCCCGCGATGTCGGCGTCGGAGATGCCGTCCAGGTGCTTGACCAGGGCGCGGAGCGAGTTGCCGTGGGCGGCGACCAGGACCGTGCGGCCGGCCAGCAGGTCCGGGACGATGCCGTCGTACCAGTACGGGAGCATGCGGACGACGACGTCCTTCAGGCACTCCGTCTTCGGGCGCAGCTCCGGCGGGATGGACGCGTAGCGCGGGTCCCCGGACTGGGAGAACTCGGTGCCGTCCTCAAGGGCCGGCGGCGGGGTGTCGTACGAGCGGCGCCACAGCATGAACTGCTCCTCGCCGAACTCGGCGAGGGTCTGGGCCTTGTCCTTGCCCTGGAGCGCACCGTAGTGGCGCTCGTTCAGACGCCAGGAGCGGTGGACCGGGATCCAGTGGCGGTCGGCGGACTCCAGGGCGAGCTGCGCGGTGCGGATCGCGCGCTTCTGGAGGGACGTGTGGACCACGTCGGGGAGCAGACCGGCGTCCTTGAGCAGCTCACCGCCGCGGACCGCCTCCTTCTCGCCCTTCTCGTTGAGGTTGACGTCCACCCAGCCGGTGAACAGGTTCTTCGCGTTCCACTCGCTCTCGCCGTGGCGGAGGAGGATCAGCTTGTACGGTGCGTCGGCCATGCGTACGAGCCTAATGGACGGCAGGAGGCCCTGCGCGCGCCGTCCAGGGGGCGGTCGGGACCGGTCCCGGGACGGGTCCGGGGACCGGTCCCGGGACCTTCGCCCGGCCATATCCCGGCCGAATTGAGTGGCGCTGGAATCCGGCTCTACGTAACGTGTCAGCGGTTGGATTGATGCTTACATCGCCGGGGGGATCCAGATGTCCGCTGCCTCGCTCAGGAGAGCCGTCCGCGAGAGCGTCGGCGGACTGCCGCGCGAGTTCTGGTGGCTCTGGACGAGCACGCTCGTCAACCGGCTCGGGGCCTTCGTCGCCACCTTCATGGCCTTGTACCTGACCCTGGAGCGGGGCTACTCGGCCTCCTTCGCGGGACTTGTGGCCGCTCTGCACGGGCTCGGCGGTGTGATCTCCTCCCTGGTGGCCGGGGTGATGACCGACCGCCTCGGGCGCCGGCCCACGATGCTGGCCGCCCAGGCCTCGACCGCGTTCTCCGTGGCCCTGCTGGGCTTCATGCAGCACCCGGCCGCCATCGCGGCCGTGGCACTGCTGGTCGGCATGGCCTCCAACGCCTCCCGCCCCGCGGTGCAGGCGATGATGGCCGACATCGTCCGCCCCGAGGACCGGGTGCGCGCCTTCGCGCTGAACTACTGGGCCATCAACCTCGGCTTCGCGGTGTCCGCCGCCGTCGCCGGCTTCGTCGCCGAGTACAGCTACCTGGCCGGCTTCCTCGGCGAGGCGGCGCTCACCCTCGTCTGCGCGGTGCTGGTCTTCCTGAAGCTGCCCGAGTCCCGCCCCGAGCGGACCGGCCGGGCGGCGGCCGCGGAGCCGGAGACCCGGCTCGGCACCGTGCTGCGGGACGGCCGGTTCATGGGTGTGGTCGGCCTGTCCTTCCTCATCTCCCTGGTGTTCACGCAGGGCTCGGTCGGCCTGCCGGTGGCCATGGGCTCGGCCGGCTTCACCCCCGGCGACTACGGCCTGGTCATCGCGGTCAACGGCTTCCTGATCGTCGCGCTGCAGATCCCGGTCACCCGGTTCATCGAGCACCGCGACCCGCAGCGGCTGCTGGTCCTCTCGGCGCTCCTCGCGGGGTACGGCTTCGGGCTCACCGCCTTCGCCGGGTCCATCGGGGCGTACGCGCTCACGGTGTGCGTGTGGACGCTGGCCGAGATCATCAACTCCCCGACGCAGATGAGCCTGGTCGTCCGCCTCTCCCCGGTGCACGGCCGGGGCCGCTACCAAGGCATGTACACGCTGAGCTGGGCGGTCGCGTCGCTGGTCGCGCCGCTGATGGCCGGGTACGTGATCGACCGCCTCGGCGCCGCGTGGCTGTGGGGCGGGACCGCGGTGCTGGGCACGGTGGCCGCGGCCGGGTACTGGGCGCTGATGCGCGGGCTGCCGGCGGGCGACGCGCAGGCGGTCGCGAAGGGCACGAGCACGGCCGCGGCCGACCGTGCGGACCTCGCGGCCGGTACGGAGAGCCGTACCGCCGTCTAGTCCGCCTTCGTGGGCTCCGTCGGGGAAGCGTCCCCGGCGGGGCCCTTCTCCGTGAGGTGCCGGAAGGCGTCCAGGTTGCGCGTGGACTCGCCGCGCGAGGTGCGCCATTCGTACTCGCGCTTGATGGCCGAGGCGAAGCCCAGCTCCAGCAGGGTGTTGAAGGAGCCGTCCGCGCCCTCCAGGACCGAGCCGAGGATACGGTCCAGCTCCTCGGGGGTGACCACGGCCAGCGGCAGCCGCCCGGCCAGGTAGACGTCGCCGAGGTGGTCGACCGCGTAGCTCACGCCGTACAGCCTGAGGTTGCGCTCCAGCAGCCAGCGGTGGACCCCGGCCTCGTTCTCGTCGGGGTGCCTGATGACGAAGGCGTTGACCGACAGCGAGTGCCGGCCGATCCGCAGCGAGCAGGTCGTGGACAGCTTCCGGGTGCCGGGGAGCTTGACGACGTACGAGCCCGGCTCGGGGTTCTCCCACTCCAGGCCGGCGTCGGCCAGGGTGCTCTCGATGGTCTGCGCGGCGGTCAGCGCGGGGTCAGCCATGGTGGGAGCGTACGCGACGGCGGTGATCATGCATCGCCGCGGTGTACACGTCCGCCGTGCCGGCCGCCGCCGTGTCCCAGCCGAAGAACCGCGCGTGCCGCGCCGCCTCGCGCCCCATCCGTTCGGACAGGCCGGGGTCGTCGGCGAAGCGCTTGAGCCGGTCGGCGTAGTCCACCGGGTCGTGCCCGGCCACGAGGAAGCCCGTCACCCCGTCGTTCACCGCCACCGGCAGTCCGCCGACGGCCGCGGCCAGCACCGGGGTGCCCGCCGCCTGGGCCTCGATGGCGACCAGCCCGAAGGACTCGCTGTGCGAGGGCATCACCAGCACGGAGGCGGCGCGGAACCAGTCGGCGAGCTGGTCCTGGCCGACCGGCGGGTGGAAGCGGACGAGGTCGGCGATGCCGAGCCTGGCCGCCAGCTTCTGCAGGCCCTCCGGCTTCGCCAGGCCGCTGCCGCTGGGCCCGCCGACCACCGGCACCAGCAGGCGGCGGCGCATGGCCGGCTCGCGGTCGACCAGCTCGGCCACGGCGCGCAGCAGCACGTCCGGGGCCTTGAGGGGCTGGATGCGGCCGGCGAAGAGGGGTATGAGTGCGTCCTGCGGCAGGCCGAGCCGCGCGCGGGCGGCGGCGCGGCCGTCGCCGGGGGTGAAGCGGTCGAGGTTGACGCCCGGGTGCACCACGGCCACCTTCGCCGGGTCCGCCTCGTAGTGGCGCACCAGCTCGTCGGCCTCCTCGTCGGTGTTCGCGATGAGGCGGTCGGCGGCGGCCACGATCTGGGTCTCGCCGATGACGCGGGCGGGGGGCTCGGGGGTGTCGCCCTCGGCCAGGGCGGCGTTCTTGACCTTGGCCATGGTGTGCATGGCGTGCACCAGGGGCACGCCCCAGCGCTCGGCGGCCAGCCAGCCGACGTGGCCGGACAGCCAGTAGTGGGAGTGGACCAGGTCGTAGTAGCCGGGGCGGTGGCCGGCCCAGGCCTGCATCACGCCGTGGGTGAAGGCGCAGAGCTGCGCCGGCAGCTCCTCCTTCTTCAGGCCTTCGTACGGTCCGGCGTCGACGTGGCGCACGAGCACGCCCGGCGCCAGCTCGACGACGGGCCGCAGTCCGCCGGAGGTGGCCCGGGTGAAGATCTCCACCTCGATGTTGATGGCGGCCAGGCGCCGGGCCAGCTCGACGATGTAGACGTTCATGCCGCCCGCGTCGCCGGTGCCCGGCTGGTGGAGCGGCGAGGTGTGCACGCTGAGCATGGCCACGCGGCGGGGCTTGCGGTGGTGGTTGCCGACCGGCAGCCGGAGCCGGGACGGGGGTGCGACCCCGAGGGCCGAGCGGTCGGGGGCGAGCCTGCCGCGGAACCGGGACACGTACTGGGTCACGTGGCGGTCCTCTCGCTCTGGGCATGACGGAAGGAGGGCCGGCCTGCGCCCTCCGTGGGTGCAACCCGCTCGGGGGCTCCCGCATTTCCACTTTGCAGACTTTTTATGGGCGGGGCGCGGCGGGGCGGCCCGCCACACCCGGCACGGGCTCCGCGGGGCGGCCCGCCGGGGCCCGGCACGAGCCGGTCCCACCTGCGCTTACCCTCGACCCATGGCCCCCCGCACCCCTCCCCCGAACCGACCCGTGGGCACGGTCACGCGCGGGACCACCAACCCGAACCGGCTGCGCCGCATGGACCGCTGGATCGCCGCCTCGCACGGGGCCGCCCTGCGCCGCGCCGACGCGCCCGTCGCCGTGGACCTCGGGTACGGGGCGGCGCCCTGGACCGCGGTGGAACTGCTGGCCCGGCTGCGGGAGGCGGCGCCCGCGGTACGGGTGGTGGGCATCGAGATCGAACCGGCGCGGGTGACGGGCGCGAAGCCGTACGAGCGGGACGGACTCGTCTTCCGGCACGGGGGGTTCGAGGTGCCGCTGGACGGCGGCGAGCGCCCGGCGCTGATCCGCGCGGCGAACGTCCTGCGCCAGTACGACGAGGAGCGGGTGGCGGAGGTCTGGGCGCGGCTGTGCGCCCGACTGGCCCCGGGCGGGCTGCTGGTGGAGGGGACCTGCGACGAGATCGGGCGACGGCACGTGTGGGTCGCGTTGGGGCCCGAGGGGGCGCGTACGGTGACCTTCGCGACCCGGCTGGGCTCCCTGGAGCGTCCTTCCGACCTGGCCGAGCGCTTGCCCAAGGCGCTGATCCACCGCAATGTTCCGGGGGAACCGGTGCACGCCTTCCTGCGTGACTTCGACCGGGCATGGGCCGCGGCCGCTCCGTACGCCTCGCTGGGCGCGCGGCAGCGGTGGATCCGTACGGCGCGCTCGCTGGCGGCAGACTGGCCGCTGGCGGACGGGCCGCGACGGTGGCGGCAGGGGGAGTTGACGGTGCGTTGGGAGGCGCTGCGGCCGGTGGGTTCGTAGACGGCCGGTGGGGGAAGCGTTGCGTCCGGTGGGTTCTCGGCGACACATTCTGCTGGGGGTGTCGGAATTCATCCGGGCATGGCACCATCCCCACTGGCGATGAGAAGTTACTGACGGTAAATCAGTTGTAGTTCCGAGGGGGGACTGTGAACCGACGGCGCGGAGCCAGCGCGCTCACACTCATCTGCGCCATGGCCGTCCTGTCGGCTCCCGGGCTCACGGGGCTCGCGTACGCCGCCCCGGCGCCCGAGCCGGGCAAGAAGTCCCTCGAAGAGGTCCGCAAGGAGATCGAGGACCTCTACCACAAGGCCGCCGCGGCGACCGACGCGTACAACCTGGCCGAGGGCGAGGCGAAGCGGCAGTCCGACCAGATCGTCGCGCTCGCCAACCAGATCGTGGCCGGGCAGCAGCGGATCGCCGACCTCAAGAACCGTGCCGGCGCCGCCGCCCGCGCCCAGTACCGCACGGGCGGCCTGCCGCCCGGCGCGCAGCTGGCGCTGAGCAACAGCCCCCGGCAGTTCCTCGACGGTGCGGACCGGCTGCGGCAGGGCGAGAAGGCCACGATGGGCGTGATCGCGGAACTCAACCGCACCCAGGACGACTTGACGCGGTACGCGGCCGAGGCGAGCGCGCACTGGCGGACCCTTGAGGCCAACCGCCTGAAGAAGGAGGCCGCGAAGAAGGAGATCGACTCCAAGATCGCGGCGGCCAAGGCGCTCGAGGACAAGCTGGAGGCGGAGGAGAAGGCACGCCTGCTCAAGCTGGAGCAGGAGCACGCCTACAAGGAACAGTCCAAGTGGCTGGAGTCCGGCGTCCTCAAGGAGATCAACGGCAAGGCCACGGAAGCGGGCAAGGCCGCGATCAAGTACGCGACCGCACAGATCGGGAAGCCGTACATCTGGGGCGCCGAGGGCCCGAAGGGCTACGACTGCTCCGGCCTGACCTCCGAGGCGTGGAAGGCCGCAGGCACGACGATCCCGCGCACCTCGCAGGAGCAGCTGCGGCTGCTGAAGAAGGTGCCGATCAAGGACATGCGGCCGGGCGACCTGATCATCTACTTCGACGACGCGAGCCACGTGGCCATGTACATCGGCGACGGCGCGATGGTGCACGCACCCCGCCCGGGGCGGCACGTGACGATCGCGGGCGCGGGCTCGATGCCGATCAAGGCGATCGTGCGGCCGGACGCGTAGCCACG
The DNA here is from genome assembly GCF_044759445.1 of Streptomyces sp. NPDC101118. NCBI lineage: Bacteria > Bacillati > Actinomycetota > Actinomycetes > Kitasatosporales > Streptomycetaceae > Streptomyces > Streptomyces sp. NPDC101118. The sequence continues at coordinate 66,421 of NZ_JBIVZG010000025.1, forward strand.
GCAGGGCACCCCGGTCGTGGACCGGGGTGCCCCGCCCGTGAGGGCCGTGTGGGGACCCGGTGCGGAATCCGTATCGCCTGCTGGACCGGATCTCCGCAAGGGCGTGATGTTCGTCATCCCGGATCAGGACCTTTCCCCCGGGATACGGCATATGACGGTGGCCGTTCTCACTTCTCCATTGACGGTTCCGCCGCAGGTACCGCTATGGTCCCCGTCGGAACCCTCGGGGGGAGGGAAGGAACCAAGTCGATGCCCGTACCCGTACCGCGGCAGAGGGATGTCCCGGCCGCGGAGAGCGGTCAGGCCGGTCTGCCCACGCAAGCCCTCACCCTGCTCGTCATCGAGGACGACCCGTCGGGCGGCGTGACCGTACCCGAGATCCTCGACAGCGAGGGACAGCGCGTCCGTATCCGTACGGCACGCAACCTCACCGAGGCCGAACGGCTGCTCACGCCGGACGTGCACTGCATCCTGCTCGACCTGTGCCTGGCGGACCGCACCACCGCGCCCGCCGACGGCGCCCTCGCCACGCTGCGCGAGGTGCTGCGCCTCGCGCCGCGCCACGCCGTGCTCGTGCTCACCTCGGAGTCCGACGCGGAGCGGGCCGCCGAGGCCGTGCGCGTGGGTGCCCAGGACTACCTCTTCCGAAGCGAGTTGGACGGCCGGCTGCTGAGCCGGGCGATCCGGTACGCGGTCGAGCGCAAGCGCGCCGACATCGCGCAGTACAAGCTTGCAGAATCGAAACTGCGGGCCCAGGAGAACGCCCGGCTGGAGCGCGGCCTGCTGCCCACTCCCCTGCTCCAGGGCTCGGACCTGCGGTTCGCGGCGCGCTACCGCCCGGGCCGGAGCCGCGCGCTGCTCGGCGGCGACTTCTACGACACCGTCCGCACCCCGGACGGCACGGTGCACGCCATGATCGGCGACGTCTGCGGGCACGGCCCCGACGAGGCGGCGCTCGGCGTCGAGCTGCGGATCGCGTGGCGCGCGCTGACGCTGGCCGGGCTGTGCGGCGACGACCTGCTGGCCACGCTCCAGGAGGTGCTGGAGGTCGAGCGGGACAACGAGGAGATCTTCGCGACGCTCTGCACGGTCGACATCTCCCCGGACGGCCGCCGCGCCGGCCTGTGCCTGGCCGGCCACCCGGCCCCGCTGATCGCCCGGCCGGGCCGTCCCGCGCGGCTGCTGCCGTACGAGGACAGCGGCCCGGCGCTGGGCCTGCTGCCGCGCGCCCGCTGGCCGCGCAGGCAGGTCGAGCTGGGCGGCACGTGGAACCTGATGATGTACACCGACGGCCTGATCGAGGGCCGGATCGGCGAGGGCCGCGAGCGGCTGGGCCAGGACGGCATGGTCGAGATGATCAACCGGCACCTGCTGGACGGGCTCCGCGGCGAGGACCTGCTGGAGGCCGCCGTCACAGAGGCGCGGCGCCTCAACGGGGGCGAGCTGACGGACGACGTGGCGGTGGTGCTGCTGGACCGCTCGCCGGGGCGCCGCTGACGGACGCGGGGCGGTGCCGGGGAGCGGCGGGGTTCCGGGTGCCGGGGCGTCGTACCGGTCTGCCACCGGGCCGGCGGGTCCGGCGGGCGGCCCGGCGCCGTACCGCCGTACCGCCGTACCGTCGTGAGACCTAGCGGTTGCCGTTGTAGGGGCCGTACGGGCCGTCGCTGCTGCTGCCCCGGCGGCGCGGGCCGCCTCCGCCGCCGACCCGCTGGAGCGCGGGGCGCACGTCGACCATGAACACGATCGTGGCGACCAGGCCGGCGATCATGAGGAAGAGCATCCCCAGGAAGAAGTCGACGAGCACCGTGACGCCGAGGACGATCAGCCAGAACTTCTTGGTCTGCTTGTCGGCCGCACGGTAGGCGTCCTCCCGGGCCAGCGCCGCCAGGACGAAGGCCACGACGGCGAACACGAGCATGCCGACGTAGACCCACGAGAGGAGCGAGTCGAACCCTGCCATCAACATGCCGTCCACCGCCTACTGGGAAGCCCCACGGAAACCGTCTGACGCGGCCAAGGTACCCCGCGTACCCGGACAACGAACCGGACACCGCATCCGGTGCCCGGTTCATGGTGCGGATCCCGCCCGCTCGGACCCTGCCCTGCCGGGGGCTCAGCCCTCCTGGGAACCGGCCGCGCTCTTCTTGGCGGCCGTCTTGCGCGCCGGCGCCTTGCGGGCCGCCGCCGGCTTGGCCGGCTCCTCGGAGGCCGCCTCCTGCGCCTCGGGCCCGGCGGCCGGGGCCGGCGCCTCGACGACCTCGGCGATCTCGACGATCTCGTCGGCCACCTCGCCGCGCCAGGTGCGGACCGTCTGCTCGCCGTGCTCGGCGACCTTCTCGTACGTCTCACGCGCCTTGACGGCGTACTCGGCGGCCACGCCGACGCCGCGCAGGGCGAGGTCCTGCGCCTGCTCGCCCAGCTTCTTCAGGTCGGCGTCGAAGGAGCCGACCACCTCGGCGAACTTCGCCGTGACGGCGGCCTGGGCCTCCTTGGCCCGCTCCTGCACGGCCTTGGGGTCGGTGTTGCGCACGGCATCGATGCGGGCGGGGGCCTCGGCCCGCAGCTGCTCGATCAGGCCGGGCACCTTGCGGGCCTGCTGGACGGCGAGGTCGGCCGTACCGGCGGCGAAGTAGAGGGGGGTGGGGTCGGTGAGGGTCTTACGCAGGTCATCGGCGATGGCCATGGGTGGTCCTCCCGGATCACATGTGCTGGTTCGTGGTGTCGTCCGCGGCCGCGTTCTCCTTGCGGAACGACTCGTAGATCTGCAGAAGCACCTGCTTCTGGCGTTCGTTGATCGCCGGGTCCGCGAGGATCGCGGCGCGCGTCTCGACCTCGTCCGGATCGCGCTCGTCGAGGATCCCGGCCCGTACGTAGAGCGTCTCGGCGGAGATCCGCAGCGCCTTGGCGACCTGCTGCAGGACCTCGGCGCTGGGCTTGCGCAGCCCGCGCTCGATCTGGCTCAGGTACGGATTGGACACGCCCGCGGCATCGGCCAGCTGACGCAACGACAGCTGCGCCTGGCGCCGCTGCTCGCGCAAGTACTCGCCGAGGTTGCCGACATTGAGCGTTCCCATGAACCGGATCCTCCCCCACCTTGCTAACTTTTGCAAGCGGCTGCTTGCAAAAGTAGTCCTTCCGGGGGGCCGGGCCGCCTCCCCCGCCCGCGGGGCGACCGCCGGCGAGGAACCGGATTCGTGCAGTCACCGATTGATCGCTAAGGTGCCGGGTCACGACCGCACCCCGTTCGACCAACGGGCCGGTCAGGGCTCTGCCGCAGTGCGTGGCACCTCCACAACTGCCGTGCGTTCCCTGCCTGTCCGGGCCGTACGACGAAGGGGGCGGTACTCACGGGGGGGCACTCAGGCCCCGGCCCGACGGGTCAGGAGGAACAAGTGGCACAGCTCATCGCAGAGGTCTCGCGGACGTTCAACGAATTCCTGCTCTTGCCCAACCGGACGCGGACCGACTGCTCGGCCGCCACGGTGGACCTGAGCACTCCGCTGTCGCGGTACACGGCGGATGAGGCGCCGGCGGTCGAACTCCGGTCCCCGTTCACCTCCGCGATCATGCAGGCCGTCAGCACGCCCGACCTCGCGATCGCGCTCGCCCGCAACGGCGGTCTCAGCTTCCTGCACCACAACCAGCCCGTCGAGGACCAGGCCGCGGCGGTCCGCCGGGTGAAGAACGGCGCCGGCGCCGGACCTTCCGAGGGCGACGGACGCCACCCCGGCCGGCTCGTGGACGCCGCCGGCCGCCTGCGGGTCGGCGCGGGCATCAACACCCACGACTACCGGGAGCGCGTCCCGGCCCTCCTGGAGGCGGGCGTCGACGCACTGTGCTTCGACTCGTCCGACGGTTACAGCGACTGGCAGGCACAGGCTCTGACCTGGGTGAAGAAGCACCATCCTGAGATCCCGGTCGGGGGCGGCAACGTGGTCGACGGCGAGGCGTTCACCTTCCTCGCCGAGGCGGGGGCCGACTTCGTCAAGGTCGGGGTGGGCGGCGGCTCCATCTGCATCACCCGCGACCAGAAGGGCATCGGCCGCGGCCAGGCCAGCGCCGTCCTGGACGTCGCGGCGGCCCGGGACGCCTTCCGCGAGCGCACGGGCGCGTACGTGCCGATCTGCTCCGACGGCGGGCTGGTGCACGACTACCACGTCGCCCTGGCGCTGGCGATGGGCGCCGACTTCGTCATGATGGGACGTTTCTTCGCACGCTTCGACCAGGCGGCCGGCGCGAAGGTGGCCACCCGGGACGGCTTCGTGAAGGAGTACTGGGGCGAGGGCTCGAACCGGGCGCGCAACTGGCAGCGCTACGGCCAGGGGGGCCGGGAGCTGGTCTTCGAGGAGGGCGTGGACGGCTTCGTCCCGTACGCCGGCGACCTCACCGAAGGGCTGGCCCTGACCGTCGCCAAGCTCAGGACCACGATGGTCTCCTGCGGGTCCACCACCCTGCCGGAGTTCCGGTCCACCGCCCGCCTGACCCTCGTCTCGGACCAGAGCTTCCAGGAGAGCCACGCCAACGTCGACCTGCGGACCACCCCGGCAACGGCCTCCTGACCGGCCGCCGGCGGGCGGTTGACCTTGCCCCTGGGGCAGGGCGCAGGGTCGGTGGAGCCGGACGACGGGTCCGGCGCCAGGAGGCGCGTAACGGGGGCGTTGTCAGTGGGGGTTGGCACCATGGTCGTCATGAGCCACAACATCTCGTACTCCACCGCCGACAAGGCCGACGTCCTCGCGTTCCTGGGCAGCAAGGGCGACCTGACGCCGGACCAGCTGCGCCGGCTGGAGGGGATGCGCAGGGACGCGCGGGCGCAGCAGGCGGACCTGGACCGCCAGGGCGTCGACTGGGGGCTGTCCGTCCCGGACGCCCTGGAGCACCTGATAGCGGGGCACACCGACTCCGACGCCGACTGCGCGGGGAACGCGTACCACTCCGCCCTGCAGCACGTCATCGACCACAACGCCTCGGACCCGTACCAGCTGGGCACGTACTCCAAGCCGTCGACGTTCTTCGGCCTGGTGGACGACGAGATGCGGCGCCTGGGGGTGCCGGCGGACCTGCTGCCGCACGGGTTCCTGTACGACGGGCCGCCGGCGGACTTCCCGTTCATCCCGTGCTCGATGGACGGCTACCCGGCCATCGGGCACCTGCCGCTGGCGCGGGCCAAGGCGGCCGCGGACGCGTACCGCGCCGTGCTGGACCGGATGGACCCGGACTTCCGGTACGACGTGCAGGAGCTCGCCGAGAAGCTGGAGTTCGAGCACGGGGAGTGGGAGCGGGCCACCCGGGACATCGACTGGTACACGCAGGACACGCTCTTCTTCCGCCTGGTCTGAGCCCGGCGGGCGGGGGCCGGTCGCCCGGGAGCCGGGGGGCTCCCGGGCAACCGCCCGCCGCGGGTCAGTCGCGTCCCGGGACCACCGCCAGGTCCAGCGCCGCCAGCCGCTCGGGATCGGCCAGCACGTCGATGCTGGCGATCAGCCCGTCGGTGACGGTGAAGGCCATCACGGACAGGGGGTGGCCGTCGGCGGCGACCACGACGCCTGCGGCGCCGTTGACGAGCGCCGGGATGGCGAACGGCGCGAAGCGGCTGAAGCCGGTCGCCTGCCCGGCGACGACCTCGGCGCCCCGCACCGTCACCGTGTACCTGGTCCGGGCGATGCCGCCGTCGGACCGCAGCACGACGTCCGGGTGGAGTACGGAGACCAGCGCGCCGAAGTCCCCGTCGTGCGCGGCGGCGAAGAAGGCGTCGACCACCAACCGCTGGCGGGAGAGGTCGGGATCCGGCGCCGGGGCCTGGCCCTGCACCCGGCGCCGCGCCCGGCTGGCGAGCTGGCGGGTGGCCGCCGGCGTCTTCTCCAGCATCGGGGCGATCTCGTCGAAGGGCACGGCGAACATGTCGTGCAGCACGAAGGCGACCCGCTCGGCCGGCGCCAGCGACTCCAGCACCACCAGCATCGCCAGCCCCACGGAATCGGCGAGCAGGGCCTGCTTCTCCGGGTCGGCCCCGCTCTCCGCGGTCACCACCGGGTCCGGGATCCGCGACTCCAGCGGGTCCTCGCGCCGCTGCTCGCGCGAGCGCAGGGCGTTCAGGCAGACCCGGGCCACCACCGTGGTCAGCCAGCCGCCGATGTTCTCCACCGCACCGGTGTCCGCCCGGCTCGCCCTCAGCCATGCGTCCTGCACCGCGTCCTCGGCCTCGCCCACCGAGCCGAGCATCCGGTACGCCACCGCCCTCAGGTGTCCCCGGTGCTCCTCGAAAGCCGCCGTCAGCCAGGTCACGTCGTCCACGGCCCGCCCCTCCCCCCGCAGCCGGGCCGCGGCCGGTCCGCGCCCCCAACACCCCTGTTCTACAAGGCGGTACGGACGTCAGACCCGGCGGCCCACCACGACCGTCGCGCACCACTCCTCCGACTCCAGGACCGTGGTCTCCAGGCCGGCTCGCGCGAAGGCCCCGGCCGTGCCGGGTGCCTGGCGCCCGCTGGTCTCCACCAGCAGCCGGCCGCCGGGCGCCAGCCAGCGCGGGGCCTCCTCGGCCACCCGGCGCTGGAGGTCCATCCCGTCCGCACCGCCGTCCAGCGCCACCAGCGGCTCGTGCTCCCGCGCCTCCGGCGGCAACAGCCCGATCTCGTCGGTCGGTACGTACGGGGCGTTCGCCACCAGGATGTCCACCCGCCCCCGCAGCTCCCGCGGCAGCGGCTCGTACAGGTCCCCCTCGAAGACCTCGCCGCCCAGCGGAGCAACGTTTCGCCGCGCGTACCTGACCGCCTCCGGCGCGATGTCCGCCGCGTACAGCTCCGCCGTGGGCTCCAGCCGCGCCACCACCGCCGCGCCCACGGCGCCGACCCCGCAGCACAGGTCCAGGACCACCGCGCCCGGCGGAGCCGCCTCGCAGGCCAGCCCCACCAGGAACTCCGTGCGCCGGCGCGGTACGAACACCCCCGGCCCCACCGCCCAGCGCCGGCCGCAGAACTCGGCCCAGCCCACGACGTGTTCCAGCGGTTCCCCGGCCGTCCGCCGCCCGACCATCTCGGTGAGCGCCGCCGGCGTCGGGGCGGCGGAGACCAGCATCCGCGCCTCGTCCTCGGCGAAGACGCAGCCCGCCCCCCGCAGGGCGAGGACCACGGAGCCGTAGTCGTGCGGGTGCGCCGGCATTGCGTCTGACATGTGCTTTCTTTCGATCACGTGGTTCCGGCACACGGCCCGTCGGTGCCGCGGCCTCAGAAGATGTCCGGGCTCCACGGCCTGCGGGCCGTGCGGAACACCGCCTCGGCCAGCGCCGCGGCGCCCGGCGTCCGCTCCTCGATCCGGCCGAGCGTGGCCATCCGTACGGGCGAGGCGTCGCCGAGGTAGAGGGAGCTCAGCTCGGCCACGCCGAGGGCGAGGTCGGGCTCGTCGGTGGTGGGCGCGCACACGGCCCGCTCACCGGTGGCGTCGAGCCGGAAGCGGCCCCCGGCCAGGCCCGCCGGGTCGGCCACGTCCAGGACGAGGACGCCACGGCCCTCGTACGTCCGCGCCTCCAGCGCCGGTACGACGTCCAGCAGCCGCAGCCACAGCCAGTCCGCGCTGGTGACGACGGCCGCGGCGCGCTGGTTCGGCAGCACGCCGGTCAGCAGGTCGTCCGGCGCGCGGTAGCCCGTACGGACCTTGCGCACCCAGTCGACCGAGCAGAGGAAGTGCCAGAGCGCCCGCTCGGCGGCGGGGGTGGCGGCGATCAGGTCGCGCACCGTGAGCGTGTTGTCGGGGGTCTTGGCGTCGGTCCACTTGTCGTCGGCGTGGTAGACCGCGAAGCCCTCGGGCTCACCGTCCGCCGAGCGGTAGACGGCGTAGAAGGGCTCCTTGAACGGGTGGTGGCTGTTGCGTTCCAGGCCGGTCGCCAGGTTCCACCAGCGGTCGGAGCGGTCGGTGACACCGGGCTGCCGGGCGCGCAGCTTCTCGTGCACCACCGGACCGGCCTCGCGGGCCCCGGCCGCGTCGGTCAGGTCGATGCGGCCGCCGGCGAGCGAGACGGTGTGCCGCGGGTCGAGGCCGGTGCGCGGGACGTCGACCTCCCACTCCGCGAGGGAGGTCGCGACGCCGAAGCCGTACCGGCCGTAGATCGGGTACTCGGCGGCGATCAGGGTGGCGGCGACCTCGCCGCGCGCCTTGGCCGCCGTCAGGTCCGCCTCCATCATCCGGCTGAGCAGGCCCTGCCGGCGGTGGGTCGGGAGGACGACCACACCGGATACGGCCGTGGCAGTCACGGCGGCGCCGCCGGGCACGGTGAGCTGCTGGGCGAAGGACCGGAAGGACGCGACGCAGCGGCCGGTGTCCGTGTCGAAGGCGCCCTGGCAGCGGGAGAGGTCGGTGTACTTGACCTTCTGCTCGATGTCCTCGGCGGTGACGGCCGGCGGGGTGAGGAAGCCCGTCAGCGTCGTCTGCGTCCACTCCTCGACCTCGGGCTCGGTGATCGTGCGGATCTCAGCGCTCATTCCGGTCACGCTAGGCCGGGCGGTCCTGAACGTCACGCGAATTTCCCCGGCGCGCGGCGCGTGTTGGACGGGCCCGGCGAAACGGGCCGCGACGGGAAGGGCGGACGGCCCGACGCCGCCCGCCCTTCCCAGGCCCAGGCCCCGCCCGCAGGCCTCAAGCCGGCAGGCCTCAAGCCGGCAGGCCCCAAGCCGGCAGGCCCCAAGCCGGCAGGCCTCAGGCCAGCAGGTCGTCCACCTGTGCCTCGCCCTCCCGGTACCGCCGGGTGATCTCGGCGCTGCAGTCGTCCGCGGTGCGCTGGAGCGCCTGGCGGCGCCGGGAGACCTGCTGCTCGTACCGGACCAGCCGGCCGAGGCCCTCGTGCAGTTCCCCGTCGGTCCTGGCGTCCAGGTCCGAGAGCTCGACGTCCCCCAGCATCTCCGCCGCCAGCAGCCGGTACTCCTCGCCGTGCGGGGTGCCGAGCGTGACGTGCCGGGCGGAGGTGCCCCGGCTGGAGGGCGCGTCGGCGAGGATCTCCGAGAGCCGGTCCACGACGGGCGCCTCCGGGGCCACCGGCGCCTCGGGATCGGTACGCCGGGCCAGCTCGGCCCGCAGGATGTCGATGCGCCCCTGGAGCAGGCGGCGCACGTAACTCAGGTCCGCCTCGTCGCGCGTCGCCTCGCGGCGCAGCGTGCGCAGTTCGGGCAGCCGCAGCAGGCCCAGGTCGTGCCGGGGCACGTCCGGCAGCGTGCCGCAGCCGGGTCGCTCGCCGGTGCGCTGCACGGGCGGGCGCGCGGCCGTCGGAACGGGTCCAGAGGGCTGCCCGGCACCGGAAGAACTCATCACCATTGTTGTCCCCTCGCTTGGGCGCACGGCCTGCGTGCATCGTGCCACTGACCGTGGCCCCGGTGCAGGCGCACTCCACCCGATCGGCCCCAGACGGGTGCACGCCTGCTACACAAGTGGTATGCGAGCAGTGGTTCAGCGGGTCGACGGCGCGAGCGTCGTGGTGGCCGGAGAGACGGTGGGCGAGATCGTCGGCGAGGGACTGTGCGTCCTGGTCGGGGTCACGCACGAGGACACCCCGGAGAAGGCGGCGCAGCTGGCGCGCAAGCTCTGGTCGGTGCGGATCCTGGAAGGGGAGAAGTCCTGCTCGGACGTGAACGCGCCGCTGCTGGTGATCTCCCAGTTCACGCTCTACGGCGACGCCCGCAAGGGCCGCCGCCCCACCTGGAACGCGGCCGCGCCGGGTGACGTGGCGGAGCCGCTGGTCGACGAGGTGGTGGCGCGGCTGCGGGAGCTGGGCGCGACGGTGGAGACGGGCCGGTTCGGCGCGGACATGCGGGTCTCGCTGACGAACCACGGCCCGTTCACCGTACTGCTGGACGTCTGAGCGGGCGCCGGGGCGGCGTCACGGAGCGGCCCCGCCCGCTCTGCGCCGCGGCGCGGGGCGGGCGGGGCGGGGCCGGGCGGCGCTACGGCGCCACCACGACCTCCTGCGCGGCGGCCGTCGTGCCGGCCAGCAGCTCGGCGTCCACCGGGACGTTCCGCTTGACCAGCGCGAGGGCGATGGGCCCCAGCTCGTGGTGACGCACCGAGGTGGTGACGAAGCCGAGCTGGCGGCCCTCCTCGCCGTCCGACTTCAGCCGCACGGGCGTGCCGTGCGGCGGCAGCAGCACGTCGCTGCCGTCCAGGTGCAGGAAGACCAGGCGGCGCGGCGGCTTCCCCAGGTTGTGGACGCGCGCGACCGTCTCCTGGCCGCGGTAGCAGCCCTTCTGGAGGTGCACGGCCGTGCCGATCCAGCCCAGCTCGTGCGGGATGGTCCGGTGGTCGGTCTCCAGGCCCAGCCGCGGGCGGTGCGCCTCGACGCGCAGCGCCTCGTACGCCAGGAGGCCGGCGGCCGGCCCGTGCTCGCGGGCGAAGGACTCCAGCTCCGCGCGGGGCAGGAACACGTCCCGCCCGTGCGGGGTGTCGCGTACGACGTGCTCCTTGCCGGCCTCGACGGCCGACCCGGCGGGCAGGTGGACCACGGCGGTGTCGGCGGTCCGGTCCGCGACCTCGACGCGGTAGAAGAACTTCATCGACTCCAGGTAGGCGGTCAGCGCCTCCTGGGTGCCGGGCTCGACGTGGGCCCAGACGGTCTCGCCGTCGTCGACCAGGTAGAGCGCGTGCTCGATGTGCCCGTTGGCGGAGAGGATCAGCGCCTCGGTGGCCTGGCCGGCGGGCAGGTCGCTGACGTGCTGGGTGAGCAGCAGGTGCAGCCAGCTCAGCCGCTCGGGCCCGGAGACGGTGATGACGCCGCGGTGCGAGAGGTCCACGAATCCGCGGCCCTCGGCGAGGGCGCGCTGCTCGCGGAAGAGGTCTCCGTAGTGCGCGGCGACGCCTTCGTCGCGGCCCTCGGCGGGTACGGCACCGGGCAGGCTGAGGAGCGGGCTGGTCGTCATACGGCCAAGCCTACGACTGGGCCGCCTCGCGCTTCGCGGCGCAGTCGCGGCAGAGGCCGAAGATCGCGAAGTGCTTCATGTCGGTCTCGAAGCCGAAGGTGCCGCGCAGCTTCGCGGTGAAGTCGGCGGCGACCTCCAGGTCGGCCTCGATCACCTCGGTGCAGTCCCGGCAGACCAGGTGGATGTGGTGGTGGCGGTCGGCCAGGTGGTAGGTGGGGGCGCCGTGCCCGAGGTGCGCGTGGGAGACGAGCCCCAGCTCCTCCAGGAGCTCCAGCGTGCGGTAGACGGTGGAGATGTTCACGCCGGACGCGGTCTTGCGCACCTCGACGAGGATGTCGTCCGGGGTCGCGTGCTCGAGGGCGTCGACGGCTTCGAGGACAAGCTGGCGCTGCGGGGTCAGCCGGTAGCCGCGCTGCCGCAGATCGCTCTTCCAGTCGGTGCTCACCACGGGGCCAGTGTAAGCGCGCGGAAGGGGACCGCGGCGGGCCGCGGTCCCCTTCGCTTCAGCGTGCTCGGGCTCTTCCGGTCAGCGGAAGAACGCGATGCCGTCGTCCGGCATGTCCGGGAGGTTGCGGGCCATCTCGGCGACCTCTTCCGGGGTGACGACCTTCTTCAGCTGGGCCGACATGTACGGGCGCAGCTCGACGTCGGGGGTCGCCTTCTCGCCGACCCACATCAGGTCGCCGTTGACGTAGCCGTAGAGGCGCTTGCCGCCGCTGTACGGGCCGGAGGCCGCCGTACGGGCCACCGCGTCGGTGACCAGGTCGATCTGCGGCTTCTTGTCGGCCAGCTCGCCGTACCAGACCTCGACGACGCCCTGGTCGCGGACCATGACGATCTCGACCTTGCGGTCCTTGTCGATGCGCCAGTAGCCGGACTCCGACTCCAGGGGGCGGACCTTCTTGCCCTCGGCGTCGAGGACCCAGCTGTGCGAGGTGTACTCCAGGAAGTCCCGGCCGTCGTGGCTGAAGACGACCTCCTGGCCGAAGTTGCACTTCTCGTCGCCGGGGAAGTCGAAGACGCCCGCGCCTTCCCAGGTGCCGAGGAGGAACGCGAGGGGGACGAGGTCCGGCTTGAGGTCGGACGGGATCTGGATCATGAGCGGCTCAGGCGATCTGTGGGTGCGGAGAGGGGTTCCGGGGTGGTCAGCGCTGACCCTGGTACAGCTTCTTCACGGCCAGGCCGGTGAAGGCGAGAACGCCGACGCAGACCAGGACCAGCAGGGAGGTGAAGACTGCCTCAAGCACGGGGTGCTCCTCGGACGATTCGGTTGGTTCCCCGGCCGCACGGCCGGGGGGAGGGCCGGTCCCAGACTATCGGGCCGGGACCGGACCCTCTCTGTGAGGTGCGCTCCACCGTCACATCGGGGGACGGGGGGCGCGTACGGGGGCGGCGGGGTCAGCCGAGCAGCTGGTCCTGGAGTACGACCGTCTGGTGGAACGGGACCACCGGCACGCCGCCCTTGCGGGTCTGGGTGACGAGGGCCTGGACCTCGCCGGACTCGATGCAGGAGGCGCGGGTGTACGTGGGCCCTGCGGGGGCGGTCTCCCGGTAGACCGTGGCGGTGCCGTCGTTCCCCGGCCGGTCCTGGTTCGCCCTCACCTGCGTCCAGGCCACGTCCAGCTCCAGGCCTCCGACGCCGTTCAGCTTCATGAGCATGCCGCAGCGGCTCGCGGCGTCGACGAAGCCGGAGGACGGGAAGCGCAGCAGCCAGATCCGGGTGCGGCTGCCGTCGGGCATGGTCCAGCCGTGGGCCGCGACCTCGCGCAGACCGTTGTCCTTCAGCTCCTGACGCAGCTCGGCGCGGGGCTCTCCGGCGGCGAACTCCGCCGCGAAGCCGTCCGCCGTTGCCGTCAGCTTCTCCGGCGTGGCACCGGCGGGCGGGGGCAGCAGCAGCTTGCGGAGTTCCGCGTGGTGCAGGCCCTCCTTGTTGTCCTCGGCGTACGGCACCGGGGCGCCCGCGGGGAGCGCGGGCTTGGCGAGCCGGGGGTAGTCCCAGCGGCCGTCGTCAAGGGTTCCGAGGCCGGGTACGTCCGTACGCTCGCGCTCGGTGATCCCGTACGCCACTCCCGCGCCGACGGTGCCGAAGACCAGCACGGCGGCCGTCCAGCGCAGGACGGCCCGCAGCACGCGGCGGTCCCTCGGGGCGGCCGGGACCCCGGGCACGGCCGGCACCTCGGGCACGGGTGGCACCTCGGCGATGGCCGGCGCCTCGGCGATGGCCGGCGCCTCGACGATGGCCGGGGCCTCGGGCGCCGTCGGGGCCTCGGCAGTCACCGAAGCCTCGGCGGCCGGTTCGTTGGTCGTCGTCTGCTCGGTCACACGCGCTCCCCGGGGGACTTCAGGTGGTCGAGCTGCCGGCTCAGCAGCTCCACGGCGTCCTTCTTCGAGAAGGGGTTGCCGCCGTACGCCCGGAAGGACACGAGCGTGCCGGAGGTGTAGGCCGAGCAGATCAGGGACTCGACCTTCTCCTTGTGCTCCTTCGCCTCGACCACGGTCAGCGTGTAGCACTTGGCCTCGGGGTGGCCCGGCACCGCGGTCGCCTTCCGGCCGTCGGCCAGCAGCCTCAGCAGGGTCTTGGAGAAGTTGCCGAGCTGCTTGAGGCCCTTGCCCTCCGCCTGGGTGATCTCCACCTCGGCGGCCAGCGAGCCGTCCAGGTGGCGGAAACTGCGCCCGGCCATGCCGGTGAGCCTGAGCTTGTCCAGCTCCCGGTCGCGCTCCTTGCGCTGGCTCGCGCTGAGCCCGGCCGCGTCCTCCTTGATGCGGGCGACGGCGAGCTCGCCCGAGACCGTGTAGTCGTTGCCCTTCTCGCCCCGGTCCGGCCCGAGCTGGTACGGCACGTCGGCGGGCAGCAGCAGGCGGGACAGCGGGGTCGACGGCACGGTCGGGCGCACGGGCTCCTTCGCCTCGACGCCGGCCGGGTTCCAGTAGCGGGTCTGGGCGGTGCGGTCGGCCTCGTCGAGGCGGGCAGCGCCCCAGAAGCCACCGCCCACGAGCACGGCCAGGCCGAGGGCACCGGCGGCGGAGGCGAGTACGGTCCGGCGGTTCACAGGCGCTCCAGCTGCCGCTTGGCCAGCGAGATCAGGTCCCGCTCGGCGATCTTGCCCCGGTTGTCGCCGAGACGGATGTCGATGACGACGTTGCCGCGCCGGACGAGGGCCCGGGCGCTCCGGTAGGGCAGGTAACCGGGCTTGGTGTCGGCCTTCGAGTAGACCCAGGCCCTGCCGTTGTCCTCGGGCACGCCCGGCACGGGCTCGCCGGGGTTGTCCGCGTGCTCCTCGTCGCCCATGTACGCGGACTGGTCCTCCTGGTAGTCCTCGGCCGCGGCGTAGTCGCGGAACTGGACCAGACGGACCGTCACGAAGCGGTGGTCGCCCTCCTGCCACTCGGCCCTGGAGACCCGGCGCAGGTCGGCGCCGAGGTACTTCCTGAGCATCGAGGCCGGGTACTCGAAGTTCCCGGCGAAGACGTCGGCCGAGTCGTTGGCACGGAGCTTGTTCGTCGCGCCCTTGGGCGCCGGCACCAGCAGCTCCCGCAGGTCGTCCTCCGTCTTGTGCCAGCGGTTGGCGTTGACGGAGCGGGCCGTCGTGCCGGCCTCGGCCGGGCGGGGCTTCGGGTACTCCAGCCCCGGCTGGGCCAGCGGGGGCAGGGGGGTGGGCTCGCGGTCGTACTGGACGGCGTAGCCCGTGACGGTGCCGGCGAGGGCGCCGAGCACCGCGGCGGCGGCGATCAGGAGGGTGGTGCGGCCGCGGCGGCGCGGGCGTACGGCGGCGGCCGGCGCCGCTTCCGCTACGGACTCCGACTCCGCGGGCAGTTCGTTCGCTACCGGGAATTCCGGACGCACCGGCTCCGGTCCGACCTCCTCCCGTCTCCGCTGGTCAGGGATGGTCTGCTCTGGTTCCAAAGGGTCCCCCCACAGGACGTTGCGCCACAGGTTTCGTTACCTGTGCACACAGCAGACCACGGGGTGCCGAACAGAGTTGTACCGTTCCGGATCACGGTTTGATCTCCGGGGGGACGTTATTCGTCCCGCCGCCGCTTTCCGTCCAGTTCGTCCCACCACTCGTCGGACTGCGGGTCCCCGGAAGGGTCGTCCCACCAGCGGTCGTCGGGCCCGCGGCGGTTCGCGATCATCGCCGCGACCGGCGGGATCACCATCGCGACCACGCACATCCCCACCGCCGCCTCCACCGACCACAGCCGCACGAAGGCCCAGGCGGAGACGAAGAGGACGAGGCATCCGCCCATCATCAGGAAGTAGACGCGTCGGCGCCGGGCGTACATGTCTCCAGCGTACGGAAATCCCCCCGCACCGGAACGGCACGGGGGGAGCCTGCGACGGCGCGGAGGGCCGCACCCCGTCCAGTGGCGTCCAACCCCCTGGGGTGCGGCCCTCCGGCCTGTTCCGGTGACCGCGGGCGGTCAGCTCACGGTCAGACCGCGATCGCGACGTCCGTCACGCCGCCCTGCTCGACCACGACGACCTTGCGGTCGGCCTGGCTGCCGGGCACCAGCGCGCGCAGCGTCCACTCGCCGGTGGCGGCGTAGAAGCGGAACTGGCCGGTCGCCGAGGTCGGGACCTCCGCGGTGAACTCGCCGGTCGAGTCCAGCAGCCGGACGTAACCGCTGACGGGCTCGCCGTCCTTGGTCACCTGGCCCTGGATGGCGGTCTCACCGGGCTTCAGCGTCGCGAGGTCGGGCCCGCCGATCTGTGCTCCACACATGTTCTCTGTCCTGTCCTAGAGAGGTCGTACGAGGGCGTCGCGTGCCCGGATTACTTGTTGGCGCCGAGCTCGATCGGCACGCCGACGAGGGAGCCGTACTCGGTCCACGAGCCGTCGTAGTTCTTGACGTTCTCCTGGCCCAGGAGCTCGTGCAGGACGAACCAGGTCAGCGCGGAGCGCTCACCGATGCGGCAGTACGCGATGGTGTCCTTCGACAGGTCGACCTGCTCGTCCTCGTAGAGGGCCTTGAGCTCGTCGTCCGACTTGAAGGTGCCGTCGTCGTTGGCGTTCTTCGACCACGGGATGTTGCGGGCGCTCGGCACGTGGCCGGGGCGCTGCGACTGCTCCTGCGGGAGGTGGGCCGGGGCGAGCAGCTTGCCGCTGAACTCGTCGGGCGAGCGGACGTCTACCAGGTTCTGGGCGCCGATCGCGGCCACGACGTCGTCGCGGAAGGCGCGGATGGAGGTGTCCTGGGCCTGCGCCTTGTACTCGGTGGCCGGGCGGTTCGGGACCTCGGAGCCGTCGACCAGGTCGCGGGAGTCGAGCTCCCACTTCTTGCGGCCGCCGTCGAGGAGCTTGACGTCCTGGTGGCCGTACAGCTTGAAGTACCAGTAGGCGTAGGACGCGAACCAGTTGTTGTTGCCGCCGTAGAGGACGACCGTGTCGTCGTTGCCGATGCCCTTGGCGGAGAGGAGCTTCTCGAAGCCCTCCTGGTCCACGAAGTCGCGGCGGACCGGGTCCTGGAGGTCCTGCTTCCAGTCGATCCGGACGGCGTTGCGGATGTGGTTCTTGTCGTAGGCGGACGTGTCCTCGTCCACCTCGACGACGACGACCTTGGGGTCGTCCAGGTGGGCCTCGACCCAGTCGGCGTCGACGAGGACGTCGCTGCGGCTCATGATGATCTCCTCCGGGGCAGTGTGCGGCGGGCTGTGCGGGTGCTGCGGTGTGGTGCGTGCGCGGTTCCGGGTGCGCCCGGGCGTCCGCGGTCCGGCGGCGCGGGGAGGCGGGCCGGGGCGGGGCTGGCGTCGGGGGTGCGTGTCACGCGGGACGGCCGTCGTGTTCGTACGGCCGGGAGGGAGCTGCGCGCTTACGTGAAGCGCCGGTCGCTCACATCGATCGACAGAGCATGGCGGCGACGCGGCACAGGTCTACTGCCCGCCGCTTCGTGAGGTCCGCCTGTCGCTTCATGACAAGGGATCGTAGGGACGATCCGGGGCCCCTGTCACCGGCGTGTCATATATCGAGACGGGATCGTCCGGATTGCGGGATGGAGTACCGCTCCCGAAGCCGGCGGAAGCCCTGCGGGGTCTGGGCGGCAGGGCATCCATCTGCGGTTCGGACTTCGCCGTCTCACTATGCGGCCAAGGCCCGCTCGGGCGGGGCCTGAGCGGGCCTTGGGAGGGGGCCGGGTCCGGGTCCGGGGGCGCGCCTCGGCGAACGGCTCGGGGTGGTCCCCGGGGCGGGTCCGGTCAGCGGGCGCCGAGGTTCACGTCGGTGCCCTTCAGGACGGCCCGTACGCCCTCGCCGTCCGACGTGACGGAGGTCAGGCCGAGGCCCTTGGGCAGGGCGTCGACCGGCCGGTCGAAGTCGGTCTTCTTCCGGATCAGCTCCTCCAGGCCCGGGAAGCCCTCGCCCGGCACGTGCTCGGCCCGCACCCGCACGACGTTGCCCTTCACCAGGCTGACCGTGGAGGTCACGCTGCGGGAGAAGGTGCGGCCGAGGATCTCGACGGAGGCGGTCACCTTCACCTTGCCCGGCGCGCCCCCGTAGGCGACCGTCACACCGGTCTGCGAGGCCGCGGTCAGGTCGGCGTACGAGAGGAAGGCCTCGCCGTCGGCCCGGGCGGCGGTGCCGCCGTTGTAGTCGGCGCTCAGCTTCACGTCGTGGAAGCTCGCGTCGATCGAGGTGATGCGCACCCGGCGGCCGGCGGTGTCCGCCTCGATGCCGCGCAGGTGGGCGTCGACCTGTTCCAGCTCGTAGCCCACGACCTGGGTGAGGAAGGGGAAGCCCCTGATGTCCACGTCCGTGCTGCCCGCCAGGCCCTGGCTGAAGTGGACCCTGGCGGCCAGCTTGTCCTCCGCGTATCCGACGGCGAACCGGTCGACGGCGACCAGCAGGCCCGTCAGGACCACCCCGATGATCAGCAGTATCCGCAGTGCTCGCACGGTGTTGTTGCCCCCCATGTCTTTCCGTGCCGGATCGTGTGGGCGGCGCGGTCGGTGGTCCCGCCGCGCCGCTTCTCGCCTACCCCGTCCTCAGCCGACGACCCGCCCCACCAGGTAGACCGCCGGCGCGGCGGCGGCCAGCGGCAGCGCGACGCCCGCCGTCATGTGGACGAACTTCGACGGGTAGTCGTACGCGGCCACGCGCAGCCCGATCAGGGTGCACACGCCCGCCGCGAGGCCGACGAGCGCGCCGCCCGCGCCCACGGAGGTGAGCCCGCCGACGGCCAGGCCCGCGCCCGCCGCGGCCAGCAGCGAGACGGCCACGGAGGGGGCGGGGGGCAGCGGCAGGGCCCGCACCACGGCGGCCACGCCCACGGCGGCGGCGCCGGCGGTGACGGCGGCCGGGTCGGCGGCGAGGTAACCGGCGCAGACGATCGCGAGGGCGGCCGAGGCCACGCTCGCCATCAGCCCGTACACCCGCTCGTCCGGGTCGGCGTGGCTGCGGAGCTGGAGCACAAGGGTCAGCAGCACCCAGACCCCGAGGGTGCCGATGATCGCACCGGGCGCGTGGAGCTCGGCCACCGCCAGCACGGCGGCGTCGGCGACGAGGGCCCCGGCGAACGCGAGGGCGATGCCCTGACGGGCCGGCCACATGCCGTTGAGCCGGAACCAGCCCGCCGCGGTCAGGCCCTGGAGGGCCACCAGCGGGAGCAGCAGGGCGTACGCGCCGAACGCCGCGGCGAGTGCCATGAGGGCACCGAGGCCCGCCGTGAGCAGCGCGGACTGCGGGCCGGGGTCGATGATCGGCGACCGGCCCTCGGCCCGCGCCTGCCGGGGGTCGCGGACCCGGGTGTTCCCGAGGGTCACGGGCGAGGAGTACGCGGGCCCCCCGGGCCCGGCCTCCTCGACGGCCGTGGCGCCGGTGCCGCCGGTGCCGGTGCCGGTGCCGTGCGGCGCCGGGGCGTCGTCCCGGACCGGCGGGAGGTACGCGGTCGCCGCGGCGTCCGCGCCCTGCGGGGCCGGCTCGCCGTCGCGGACGGGCGGGAGGTAGGCCGTGGCCGCGGCGTCGGTGCCGTGCGGCGCCGGGGCGTCGTCCCGGACCGGCGGGAGGTACGCGGTCGCCGCGGCGTCGGTGCCGTAGGGGGCGGGGGCGTCGTCCCGCACGGGCGGGAGGTAGGCGGTGGCGGCGGCATCGGTGCCCTGCGGGGCGGAGCCGTACGAGGGGTCCGCGCCCAGCGGGGCCGGGGTGTACGAGGGGTCCGCGCCCTGCGGAGCCGGGGTGTACGAGGGGTCCGCGCCCTGCGGAGCCGGGGTGTACGAGGGGTCCGCGCCCTGCGGAGCCGGGGTGTACCCGGCGTCGCCGGAGAGGCGGGCGTACAGGTCGGCGCCCTCGGAGGACGGGGCGGGGCCCGCTCCGGTGCCGGCCTCGGGCCACACGGGTGAGGCTCCGGTGCCGGGCTCCTGCCACGACCCCGAGGGGGAAGCGGAGGAGCCGCCGGTCTCCGGCCACGGGCCCGCTGCGGTGCCGCGGTCGTCCGCGGCGGCCCAGGACGGGGTGCCGGGGGCCGGGGTGCCGGGGGCCGGGGTGTCGTACTGGCGGGCCCACGAAGGGGCCGCGGGCTCCGACGGGACGCCGGGCGCGCCCGTACCCGTACCGGCCTCGGGCCAGGCGGAAGCGGAGACTCCGGCGTCACCGGCGCCCGTACCGTCCCCGGGCCACGGGGAGGCTGCGCCCCCGGCCTGCCAGCCCTGGCCGGCCGGGGCGTCGGGCCACGGGGAACCCGCACCCGCACCCGAGCCCGCCTCGGGCCAGGCCGCGGCGGAACCCGTGCCGGCCGCCGGCCAGGCGGCGGAGGTGCCGGCCCCCGGCCACTCCTGCCCGGCTCCGGAGGCGTCCGGCCACGCCCGCCCGGGCGAGGACGAGGACGTCGGAGACGGCGACGGCGACGGCGAGGCGGCGGGAGCAGAAGACCCGGCAGCCGCCTGCGGCGGCACCGTCGGCTGGTAGGTGGTGTCCCAGGTCTCGGAGGACCAGGTCTGCGTGGCGTACGGGTCGGGATCCCCCGGCGCCGGCGAGGAGGAGGGGCGTTCGGTCATCTCGGCTCACCCTCCCGCGAACGGCGGAAGGACCTCGACGCTGCCGCCCTCGGTCAGCCGCACCGACTCGTGCGGACGCGTGCCCACCGGGGCGTCGTCCACCAGGAACGAGCAGCGCTTCAGCACCTGGACCAGCTCCCCGGGGTGCCGCTCGCGGGCCGCGTCCAGCGCCTCGGCCAGGGTCGCGGCCGCGTACGGCTCCTCCGCGATCCCGGCCGCGGCCTTGGCCGCCGCCCAGTAGCGGATGGTTCCCGCTGCCACAGCAGCTCCTTTCGTCGGGCCTCCATGATGCCGCCTCGTGCTGCGGCTACCTCACAGCCGTCGCGGCCAGCCAGTCCGCCAGCCGCGCGAGCAGGTCGTCGTCCACCGCGTTCTCGGCATGGCCCATGCCCGGCTCCACCCACAGCTCGGCCGGCCCGGCCGCGGCCAGCATGTGTCCGTGGTCGACCGGGAAGTAGGGGTCCCGGTCCCCGTGCACGATCAGTACGGGCGTCGGCGCGATCAGCGGCACCGACTCGTACGGGGCGAGCGGCACCGGCGACCAGCGCGCACCGGAGATCCGGGTGCCCAGCCCCGCCCGGGCCACCAGGCGCCCGGCCGGAGTGGTCACGACCCAGTGCAGCCGCCGCATCGGCGCGGTCCCGCGGTAGTACCAGCGCGCGGGCGCACTGACGGCGGCCACCGCGTCCGTACGTGCCTCCGTGCGCCCCCCTTGTCCCGCGGCCCCGAGCGCCGCGTGCCGGAGCACCACGGAGCCGCCCATCGAGAAGCCGACGGTCGCGACGCGGGGGTATCCGAGGGCCCTCGCCCAGGCCACCGCGGCGTCCAGGTCGAGCACCTCGCGGTCGCCCACGGTGGACCGTCCGCCGGACCTCCCGTGACCCCGGAAGGAGAACGTGATCACGCCCGCACGCTGGGCGAAGGCCGCCGCGGCCCGCCGCACGGCAGGCCGGTCGGCGGAGCCCGTGAAGCCGTGCGCGACCACGATCGCGACCGGGTGCGGACCCGCCGTTCCGGGGGCCTCCGAGGGCACCGCACAGGGCAGGTGGACCGCCTCGATCGGCACCCCGTCCGCCGTGCGGAGCGTGGTGCGGACCACAGGACCGGGTTCCGCTCGGCCCTCTCCAGCGGGATTCATGTGGGCTATTCTGCTGGGCAGAGGATCCGGGCAACGTTGCCCCCGGGTCCTTTTGTGCTTTCAGCACGTTGAACACAGCACGAACACCGGGATCGGGTGGAACCTTGGTTCATACCGCTTCCGGTGGCGGGCCCCAGGGCGCGGGGACCGCACCTCGTACGAAGCAGTGCCGCGAACGTCCTCGACGGGACCGAGGAGGAACCGACGTGATGGGCCAGCGAACCACGCACGACCGTCCGAACCGGGCAGGTGGTCGGCGATGAGCTCCCTCCTGCTGCTGACCAACGCCCTCCAGCCCTCGACCGAGGTGCTGCCCGCCCTCGGCCTGCTCCTGCACAGTGTCCGGGTGGCCCCCGCCGAGGGGCCCGCACTGGTGGACACCCCCGGCGCCGACGTGATCCTCATCGACGGCCGCCGGGACCTGCCGCAGGTGCGCTCCCTGTGCCAGCTGCTGCGCTCCACCGGACCCGGCTGTCCGCTGCTGCTGGTGGTGACCGAAGGGGGCCTCGCGGCCGTCACCGCCGACTGGGGCATCGACGACGTGCTCCTCGACACCGCGGGACCCGCCGAGGTCGAGGCGCGGCTGCGGCTGGCCATGGGCCGCCAGCAGATCGGCTCCGACGACTCCCCCATGGAGATCCGCAACGGCGACCTGTCGGTCGACGAGGCGACGTACTCCGCCAAGCTCAAGGGCCGGGTGCTGGACCTGACCTTCAAGGAGTTCGAGCTGCTGAAGTACCTCGCGCAGCACCCGGGACGCGTCTTCACCCGGGCCCAGCTGCTGCAGGAGGTGTGGGGGTACGACTACTTCGGCGGCACCCGGACGGTCGACGTGCACGTACGGCGGCTGCGCGCGAAGCTCGGCCCGGAGCACGAGTCGCTGATCGGCACCGTGCGCAACGTCGGCTACCGCTTCGTCGCCCCGGAGAAGGTGGAACGGGCGGCCGAGGAGGCCCGCAGCAAGGCCGCGGCGGACGCCGCGTCCGAGGCCGGAGCCCCTGTCGCCCGTTAGGAGTACGCGATCGTGATCGTCCGGTGGGCAGACTCCCTGCCCACGGGACGGTCACCCCGCGTAGAATTCGGCGCGTGGCCAAGGTGACGCGGGATGACGTAGCGCGACTGGCGGGTACTTCGACCGCGGTCGTGAGTTACGTCATCAACAACGGACCAAGGCCGGTCGCCCCGGCCACGCGCGAGCGTGTACTCGCCGCGATCAAGGAACTGGGGTACCGGCCCGACCGGGTCGCCCAGGCGATGGCCTCGCGGCGCACGGACCTCATAGGCATGATCGTCCCGGACGCCCGGCAGCCCTTCTTCGCCGAGATGGCACACGCGGTCGAGCAGGCCGCGGCCGAGCGCGGGAAGATGGTGCTCGTCGGCAACTCCGACTACCGCACCGAGCGCGAGGTCCACTACCTCCGGGCCTTCCTCGGGATGCGGGTCTCCGGCCTGATCCTGGTCAGCCAGGGCATGAGCGAGCAGGCCGCCAGCGAGATCGAGGCCTGGGACGCCCGGGTCGTGCTGCTGCACGAGCGGCCCGAGGCGATCGACGACGTGGCCGTGGTCACCGACGACATCGGCGGCGCCCAGCTCGCCACCCGCCACCTGCTGGAGCACGGCCACGAGTACGTGGCGTGCATCGGCGGCATCGAGAACACCCCCTCCGTCGGCGACCCGGTCGCCGACCACGTCGAGGGCTGGCGGCGGGCCATGCTGGAGTCCGGCCGGTCGGTCGAGGGCCGGCTCATCGAGGCCCCGTACAACCGCTACGACGCCTACCGCGTGGCGCTGGAGGTGCTGGCGCGCCCGGACCGGCCCACGGCGATCTTCTGCGCCACCGACGACCAGGCGATCGGCGTCCTGCGCGCGGCCCGCGAGCTGCGCATCGACGTCCCGGGCGAGCTGGCGGTCGCCGGCTTCGACGACGTCAAGGAGGCGGCGCTCACCGACCCGCCGCTGACCACCATCGCCTCCGACCGGCCGGCGATGGCCCGGGCGGCCGTCGACCTGGTGCTGGACGACGCGCTTCGGGTCGCCGGATCGCGGCGCGAGCGGCTGAAGCAGTTCCCGTCCGCGCTGGTGGTCCGGCGCTCCTGCGGCTGCGACCCGGTGGGCTGATCCGGCTCCCGCCGGACCCCCGCCGGGCGTCTTTACATCGGGCATACGACCTTCTGTCGGGCTTCTCAGCGCGCACTCAGGAAGCTCTCATGATCGGCGGCGAGAGTCGTGGCCATGACCGACAGCCACCGCCGCGAAGGCGAGTACCCGCAGCAGGAGAACCCGACCCAGCAGCAGCCGGTCTTCGGCGACGACGTCCAGCGCGGCCGTGAGCGGCCGGCCCACGAGACCCGGGCCGGCTCCGGCTACCCGCCGCCGCCGGCGTACGCGCCGGCCGCGCCGGGATGGTTCGAGGCCCATGCGCCGCAGGTGATCCGCGGCGAGACGGTCCCGCCGGCCGGTGAACACGGGAGCGGCGGGGCCGCGGGCCACGGTGGTGACGGGCACGGCGGCGCCGTACCCGGTGGCGACGTACTCGGCGGCGTGCACACGGGCAGCGGCCACGGCGGCTCCGGCTGGGGCACCGGCTGGAGCACTCCGGCGGCCGCGCCCGGCGAGGGTCCGGCACACGCCGCCCGCGCCAAGCGCCCGGTCGCGCTGCTGGCGGCGGTGGCCATGGCGGCCGCGCTGATCGGCGGCGGCACCGCGGTGGCGGTCCAGGAGTTCCTCACCGGCGGCGGGACCTCCGGCCCCGGTGTCCCGGGCACGAACGTCTCCCAGTCGAGCAACGGCACGGTCAGCGACGTCGCCCAGCAGGTGATGCCCTCCATCGTGGAGATCGGCGCGACCACCGGCTCGGGCAAGGCCACCGGCTCCGGAGTGATCATCACCTCCGACGGCGAGATCGTCACCAACAACCACGTGGTCGCCGGGGCGTCCGAGATCACCGTCCGGACCTCGGACGGCAAGACCTACAAGGCCAAGGTGCTCGGCACCGACCCCGACAAGGACCTCGCGCTGATCAAGCTCGAAGGGGCCGGCGGGCTGAGGGCCGCCAAGCTCGGCGACTCGTCCAAGGTGAACGTCGGCGACCAGGTCGTGGCCATCGGCTCCCCCGAGGGCCTGACCGGCACGGTCACCAGCGGCATCGTCTCCGCCCTGGACCGCGACGTCACGGTCGCCAAGTCCGAGGGGCAGAACGAACAGCAGCAGCAGTGGCAGCAGGGCGGCGGCTGGCCCTTCGAGTTCGGCGGGCGCCAGTTCAACGGCGATACCGGCTCGTCGAAGACCACGTACAAGGCCATCCAGACCGACGCCTCGCTCAACCCCGGCAACTCCGGCGGCGCGCTGATCAACATGAACGGCGAGATCATCGGCATCAACTCCGCGATCTACTCGCCCTCCACCGGCCAGTCGAGCGCCGGCAGCGTCGGCCTCGGCTTCGCCATCCCGGTGAACACCGTCAAGAAGGACCTCGACTCCCTGCGCGACGGCGGCAGCGGCGGCACCGGCGGCTCCGGCGGCCAGGAGCCCGGCCGCGGCTCCGACGGCGGCTCCGGCGGCGGCCTGTTCGGCACCGGCTTCTGACCGCGCCGTGTAAGTCTGGAGGCCCGGGACCCCCCGGGCCCCACCCTCTTGAGAAGGACCGGACCCGATGAACCCCGCCGACGGCGACCCGCAGCGCATCCTGATCGTCGACGACGAACCCGCCGTCCGCGAGGCCCTGCGCCGCAGCCTCGCCTTCGAGGGGTACGGCACGGAGACCGCCGTCGACGGGCTCGACGCCCTGGAGAAGGCCGCCGCGTACGAGCCCGACCTGATCGTGCTCGACATCCAGATGCCCCGGATGGACGGGCTGACCGCGGCCCGGCGACTGCGCGCCGCCGGCTCCACCACTCCCGTGCTGATGCTCACGGCCCGCGACACCGTCGGCGACCGGGTCACCGGACTCGACGCGGGCGCGGACGACTACCTGGTCAAGCCCTTCGAGCTGGACGAGCTGTTCGCCCGGATCCGTGCCCTGCTGCGGCGCAGCGCGTACGCCGCCCCGGCGGCCGGCGACGGGCAGCCGGAGGACGTGCTCTCCTTCGGCGACCTGCGGATGGACCTGGCCACGCGCGAGGTCACCAGGTCGGGGCGGCCGGTGGAGCTGACCCGCACCGAGTTCACGCTGCTGGAGATGTTCCTGGCCCACCCGCGGCAGGTGCTGACCCGGGAGCAGATCCTGAAGTCCGTGTGGGGCTTCGACTTCGAACCCAGCTCCAACTCCCTGGACGTGTACGTGATGTACCTGCGCCGCAAGACCGAGGCGGGCGGCGAGCCCCGCCTGGTCCACACCGTGCGGGGCGTCGGCTACGTGCTGCGCGCGGGCGACGGCGGGGGCGCCGAATGAGCCCGCTGCGCCGGATCCGGAGCTTCCGCGCGCTCCCGCTGCGCTCCCGGCTGGCCATCCTGGTGGCCGCCGCGGTGGCCTTCGCGGTGGCGGCGGTGGCGGCCGCGTGCTGGTTCATGGTGCGCGGCCAGCTCAGGACACAGCTGGACGAGTCGCTGAAGGCGATAGACCCCGACGCCGCGGCGCGGGCGGCCAACCAGGTCCTGTCCAGCCCGATCGGCTGCCGGCCGACCGCCCCCGCGGAGAGCGTCGGGGTCGGCGGCAACCTCAACGCAAGCGTCCAGCTGGTGCTGGCCGGCGGCTCGCACTGCTGGGTGGCCGGCCCGCAGACCCTGCCCGTGACCGCCGACGACCTCGCCGTGGCCCGGGGCGACCTGGCCTCCTCCCTGCACGACGTGACCACCGAGGCCGGCACCAAGCTCCGGGTCTACACCCAGCCGGCCACCACCACGCAGCCGAACGGCGCCCGCCAGCTCCTCGCCCTCTCGATCGCCAAGCCCCTGGCCGACATCGACAAGCCCCTCGGCACGCTGGCCTGGGTCCTGCTGGGCCTCGGCGGCATCGGCGTGGTCGGCGCCGGGGCGGCCGGCCTGTGGGTGGCCCGGACCGGGCTGCGTCCGGTGGACGAACTCACCGGTGCGGTCGAGCACATCGCCCGTACCGAGGACCTGACCGTCCGGATCCCCGACGAGGGCGAGGACGAGATCGCGCGGCTCTCGCGCTCCTTCAACTCCATGACGGCCGCCCTGGCCTCCTCCCGGGACCGGCAGGCGCAGCTGATCGCGGACGCCGGTCACGAGCTGCGCACGCCGCTGACCTCGCTGCGCACCAACGTCGAGCTGCTCGCCCGCAGCGAGGAGACCGGCCGGGCCATCCCGCCGGAGGACCGCAGGGAGCTGCTGGCCTCGGTGAAGGCGCAGATGACGGAGCTGGCCGCGCTGATCGGCGACCTCCAGGAGCTGTCCCGCCCCGACGCGGCGGCGCCCGGGCCGCTCCAGGTGGTGGGCCTGCACGACATCGCGGAGAGCGCGCTGTCGCGGGCCCGGCTGCGCGGCCCGGAGCTGGCGTACATGGCCGCGCTGGAGCCCTGGTACGTACGGGCCGAGCCGGCGGCACTGGAGCGGGCGGTGGTCAACGTGCTGGACAACGCGGTGAAGTTCAGCCCGTCCGGCGGCGCCGTGGAGGTGGAGCTGCACGGGGGCGAGCTGACCGTACGCGATCACGGTCCCGGCATCCCGGCGGACGAACTGCCGCACGTCTTCGACCGCTTCTGGCGGTCCCCGTCCGCCCGCGCCCTGCCGGGCAGCGGGCTGGGGCTGTCGATCGTGGCCCGTACGGTGCAGCAGGCGGGCGGCACGGTGGAGCTGCGGCCGGCGGAGCCGGGGACGGTCGCGGTGCTCCGGCTGCCGGGCGCCCCGACCCCGCCGCCGGAGGTGCCGGGGGCCTAGGGGGTGGCGAGGGCCCGCTCCTTCAGCGTCCGGAAGCGGTCGAGTACGGCCCGGTCGGCGGCGGTGAGCAGGCGGGCCTCGACAGCGTTCTGGACGGTGGCGACGACTCCCGCGAGGTCCGCGCCGGCCTCGCAGCGGGCGTCCGCCTCCGCCGTACGGATCTCCTCGGCGCCGAGCGCCCTGAGCTTCGCGGGGTCGTTGCCGGCCGCGGCCAGCCTGGCGTTCAGGACCTTGCGGGGTGCCTGGAGCCCGTCCTTCCCGTAGCCGGGGTACCCGGCCTCCGCCATGCAGGCGGCCCAGCGGGTGATCGCGGCGCGGTGGGCGGGATCGCGCTCGACGGCGCCCAGGACGTGGTTGGCCACGGCGTTGGCGCCCGCCTCCAGTTCCGGCCAGCCCTCCCCGTACACCAGGACGTCGGCGCGTGCGACGCAGCCGTCGGTGGAGTACGTGAGGCGGCCGCCGCGCGCCACGGTCCTGGCCGTCAGGTGCGCGGGGGTACCGGTGAGCGCCTCCTGCCAGGCGGGGTCGCCCGGCTGCTGCTCGGCGGGGCGGGGGTGCGCGGCCCGGTGGAGGACCTCGCCGACGATGCCGTAGCCGTCGGCCGCCGCACGCCGGGGGCCGACCAGGCCGTACGGGCTGGTCTCCTCGGCGCGGGCGGAGGAGGTCCGGGTCTGCCGCCGGTACGGCTTGCCCCTTTCGGCCATGCAGGCGGCGACGGCGTCCTCCTCGCGTGCGAAGAGGCGCACCGCGTCGGCGTGGGAGTACGCCGTGAGCCCGCCCAGCGGCCGGACGTCCGGGTCGGGTGAGGGGGCGGGGGCGGTGGGGCCGGGCCCGGCCGCCCCCGCGAGGGAGCAGCCGGGCACGGCCAGCACGGCGAACGCGGCGAGCGCGCCGAGCCGGGTCCGCCGGGCCGCGGCCGACCGGCTCACACGCACCAGTCGTTCGACGCGATATTCCGCTCGAAGATCGAGCCCCGCAGGTCGTAGAAGGCCGCGCCGCGGTTGAGGACCTGGCTGCTGCCGGACCAGTTGAGGCCGTTGTAGAGCTTCACGTTGCAGTTGTTGCCGTGGTTGTACGCCGACAGGGCGTTGTCGAACTTGGTGTACTGGAGCAGGTTGGCGTTGTCGTCGTAGACCTTCCCGGGCGTGCCCCCGCCGTTGATGTCGAGGTAGGCGCACAGCGCCCCCGCCGGGCAGTCGGACCAGCCGGCGCTCGCGGTCCCGGCTCCCGCCAGCACCCCGGTGACGGCGAGCGTGGCGCCGGCCAGGGCGATGCCCGCTCTCGTGAGTGACTTCTTCATCGTGTTCCCCTCCCGTGGTTCGGATGTGCCGGGGCCACCCTGGTGCGGCCGGCGGCGGCTCTGCCAGGTCGTGGGAGGGGTGTGGGAGGGGCGTGGGAGTCCCTGGGACGCGGGGGAGGCCGCTAGCTGGCGGCCCGCGCCGCGCGTCCCAGCGGGTCGGGAGGGATGAGGGGGCCCTGGTGGGGTGCCGTGCCGCGCCGGCCGGCCCGTACGAGCAGGGCGCCGACGGCGACTCCGGCGAGGAACGCGGTGGCCGCGAGGAGTTCGCGTACCGGCGCGGGTGCGGTGCCCGCGGGGACGGCGGGCCGGTCGGCCGCGGGCCGGGCGGTGTCACCGGCCTCCAGGCGGGCCCGGGCCCACAGGTCGAGCAGCTGGTTGGGCTCGTCGCCGAGCGCGGTGACGAGCTGCTCCACGACCTGGCGGGTGACGGGTTTCTTGCCGTTGAGGAAGCGCTCCCAGGAGGACCGGCTGTAGTGGGTGAGGGCGGCGAGCTTCTCGTAGCTCAGGCCCGCGCTCTCCTTCATCCGGCGCATCTCCCTGACGAGGCGGTCCTCCGCGGTGGTGGGCACGCTCATGGCTGGTCTCCTTGTTCGCACGCGAGGTGGGGGGCGGTGCAGGAGGCGGTGCTGAGGCTGTGCGTGGGGGTGGGGGTGCTGAGGGGAGTGGGGGGAGTTCGGCCGGGCGCGGTCAGCCGTTGTGGCGGAGCAGCGCGTCGACGAGGCCGGCGCGGGTGTTGGGGAAGTCCATGGGGACGATGCCGAGGCCGGTCCTGCCCGCCATCTCCGCGCCGTCGACGAAGGCGTGGACCTGGGGGTTGAGGCGGTCGGAGTTCCAGCGGGGCGGGAGCGCCGCGGCGGTGCTCGTGTAGTTCACGAAGAGCTTGCCGGGCTCCCGGACGGCCTTGCGGAAGTGGTCCTCGATGCGGGTGCGCTTGGCGAAGGGCTCCGCCATGTAGTCGTCCTGGATGTCGAAGACCTCGGAGTTGCCGTACCGGACGCCGGGCAGCCCGGCGTTGTCGGCGAGCAGGACGACCTTCCCGCGGGCGCCGCCGAGGTCCGGCAGCGCGGTGTCGAGGCGGAAGAGGGGGCGCCAGCCCCGCCGGTCGAGGTAGTCGTCGAAGACCGCCCGGAAGGTGGCGTCGCTCTCCTCGCTGTACTCCTGCTTCAGGCGCATCAGGACGGTCTCGCGGGGGTGCGCGACGAGGAAGTCCCGGCAGGCGACGAGGACGTCGCCGAACATCAGGTTCTGGTAGTACGCGCCGTGGTGGATCGCGAAGGAGCCGCCGGTGACGCGGCAGCGTACGTCGAGGAAGCGGATCCCGTACGACAGCTGCTCGGCGATCGTGGTGTTCTGGCAGGCCACGTAGAGGCCGCCGTACCGGGCCCCGGAGTCGTGGGTGCCGGGGATGGTCATCCGCCGGAGGGGCGTCGCGTCCGCGAGGGCACCCATCCAGTCCCGGGTCCCGGCGGCGGCCGCCGTACGGGTGCCCAGTGCCACCGAGGCACCGGCCGCCACTGCTCCGACAAGAAACGCGCGCCGATCCAGGCTCATGGCCCGCCCCCCTGGGTTCGCTGTCCCCGCAGTCGCGCGAATTATGGCGTGCTCACGTCACACAAGGAACAGGCCCCACTCGGCCACTCGATCTATACAGACGTATTGCACAAACGTCTTATACGCTCGTATAGTCGGAGTCGCCGGCAGCCCGCCGGCCCCGGAACCGCATCGAGGAGACCGTCATGAGCAGCGAGTTCACGCGTTCCACCCTGTCCGTCGGCGGCCGCACCCTGTCCTTCCTGGACAGCGGCGGCACGGGGCGGCCGCTCCTCGCGCTCCACGGCCACCTCTCCGAGGGCGCCTCCTTCACCGGACTCGCCGCCGCCCTGGGCCCCGGATGGCGCGTCATCGCCCCGGACCAGCGCGGCCACGGCGACTCCGACCGCGCCCCCGACTACACGCGCGCCGGCTACCTCGCCGACCTCCTCGCCCTGCTCGACCACCTCGGCCTCGACCGGGCCGTCGTCCTCGGGCACTCCCTCGGCGGCATCAACGCCTACCACCTCGCCGCCGCCCACCCCGGGCGCGTCGAAGCCCTGGTGAACGTGGACGCCCCGGTCGACCTCCCCGACCACGGCACCAGCCCGCTGGCCTTCGTCCTGGGCTTCCCGTACACCGCCCCCACCCGGGAGGAACTCGTCGCCGCCTGCGGCCCGCTGGGTCCCGCGGTCGCCCCGGCCCTGCGCCCGCTGCCCGACGGGAGCGGCTGGCGGCTGCCCTTCCACCCGCAGGACACGGTCGACTCCGAGAACCTGGTGCACGGCGACCACTGGGCGCAGTGGCTGTCGAGCGACTGCCCCGCCCTGCTCGTCCACGGCCTCAAGAGCCAGGCCCTGCCCACCGAGCAGGCCCTCGACATGGCCGCGCGGCGCCCGGGCACCGCGTACACCGCCCTGGAGACCGATCACTTCGTGCAGCTCCAGGACCCGGAGGGGTTCGCGGCAGCGGTGCGGGCCTTCCTCGACACCCTCTGAGGCGCGCGCCCGGGGGCGGTCTCGGGGGAGGCGCCGGCACCGGGGCGGACGCGGCCGGGAACGCCGGAGGGGGCGGCCGGCCGGTGTGGCCCGCCGCCCCCTCCGGGACGCGCTGTGCTGCGTACGCCTTGCCTGATTACTTGATGACGGTGATGCGGTCCGCGGCCGGGGGCGCCAGCGGGGCGGCCGCCGAGGAGTGCGCACCGAGGTAGGCGTTGAAGACGTCCAGGTCGGACGCGCCCACCAGCTTGTTCTTGTGCTCCTTCAGGACGGTGAAGCCGTCACCGCCGCCCGCGAGGAACTCGTTCATCGCGACGCGGTAGGTGCGCGCCGGGTCGATGGCCTGGCCGTTCAGCCTGACCGAGTCGACGACGATGCGGTCGGCACCCGTCTTGGTCATGTCGAGGGTGTAGGTGAAGCCCTTGGAGACCTGGAGGATCTTCGGGTTCGGGCCGTTGACCACGCCGGTGACCTGCTGCTGGAGCATCGTGACCAGCTGGGCGCCCGTCAGGTCCACGACGTTCATCATGTTGGTGAAGGGCTGGACCGTGAAGGCCTCGCCGAAGGTCACCACGCCGTCGCCCTCGGCCCCGGAGGCCTTGTACGCGAGGTCCGAGCGGATGCCGCCCGGGTTCATGACGGCCAGCTCCGCGCCGCCCTTGGCCGCCGGGGCCAGGGCCTCCAGCTGCGCGTCCGCGATCAGGTCGCCGAGCGGCTTCTCCGGCGCGCTCGAACCGCGGCCGTTGATGTCACCCGAGATGTAGCCGACCGGGCGGTTGGCGACCGGGGCGGCCAGCGCGTTCCAGCGCTGGATCAGCTCGGTCATGTCCGAGGCCTTGGGCTGGTCGCGGTTGACCACGTGGTTGGCCGACTTGACCGCGGTGCGGACGATGTCCTTGGTCGCGCGGTCGTAGGTCAGCGTGGTCTCGGTGAACAGGCGGCCGAGCGAGGCGGCCGAGGTGACCGTGCGCGGCTGGCCGGCCGGGTCGGGGATGGAGCAGGCGTAGGCCTGGTGGGTGTGGCCGGTGACCAGGGCGTCGACCTTCGGGTCGATGTTCTTGGCGATGTCCACGATCGCGCCCGAGATGCCGGCGCCGGCGCCCGGGGTGTTGCAGTCGTAGTTGTACGCGCCGGAGGCGGGCAGGCCGCCCTCGTGGATGAGCGCGACGATCGACTTCACGCCCTGCGCGTTGAGCTGCGCGGCGTACTTGTTGATCGTCTCGACCTCGTCGCCGAACTTCAGGCCCTTGACGCCCTCGGCGGTGACGACGTCCGGGGTGCCCTCCAGGGTCACGCCGATGAAGCCGATCTTGACGCCGTCCTTCTTCCACACCCAGGTGGGGGAGAGGAGCGGGCGCTTGGTCTTCTCGTCGGTCACGTTGGCGGCGAGGTACGGGAACTTCGCGCCCTCGAAGGTCTTGCCGTACTCGAAGCAGCCCTCGACCGCGTGGCAGCCGCCGTACTGCATGCGGCGCAGCTCGTTGCGGCCCTCGTCGAACTCGTGGTTGCCCACGCTGGTGACGTCGAGGCCGAACTTGTTCATCGCCTCGATGGTCGGCTCGTCGTGGAACAGGCCGGACAGCATCGGGCTGCCGCCGATCATGTCGCCGGCGGCCGCGGTGATGGTGTGGGACTTGCCCTCGCGCGCCTTGCGCAGGGAGGTCGCCAGGTACTCGACACCACCGGCGGGTATCGCCTTGGTCGTGCCGTCCGCCTGCAGCTCGGTGACGTTGCCGGAGGAGCCCTGCGGGGGCTCAAGGGTGCCGTGCAGGTCGTTGAGGGACAGCAGCTGCACGTCGACCAGCCGGTCGGACGCCGCGGTCGGGGCAGCCCCGGCGGGCAGCGCAGCCACGATGAGGGCGCCCGCCCCTGCCGTGACGGCGAGGGCGGCGGCGGTCAACCGGCGTGCCCGGCGGTGTCGTTGGGTGGTCGCTGTCATCAGTTCCCCTTCGAGGCAGCGTGCGATCGGGAGGTCAGGTGCGGAAATCGCGTCCGCAGCCTACGGTCAACGCGCGTAGCGCGACAGGGGGTGGCAGGTTACCGTTCAGTTGCGCTGCGGCGCAGGAGGACGAAACGGACCGGTGCGGGCGGACGCCTGGCCGGGGTTGCCCGGGGGGCGCGGGCCCGGCGCCGTACGCTCGACGTATGACTGACGCAGCAGCGGCGCTGGAGCCCGGACGGCAGATCCAGGAACTCGACGAACTGACGCAGGAACAGGCCGGAGCGGTCCTCGGCCTGATCGAGGAGGCCAGGCTCACCGACGGCACCACCGCCGTGTCGGAACAGGGCCGCCTCCAGCTCACCGGGGGCCGCCGCGAGGGCATCCGCCACTTCCTGCTCACCGAGCACGGCCGGCTCGCCGGGTACGCCCAACTGGAGGACACCGACCCGGTGGAGGCACCCGCCGCCGAGCTGGTCGTCCACCCCGCGCTGCGCGGCCGCGGCCACGGACGCGCCCTCGGCACCGCCCTCCTCGCCGCGTCCGGCAAGCGCATCCGGGTCTGGGCACACGGGGGCAAATCGGCCGCCCGGCACCTCGCCCAGGTCCTCGGCCTCACCCTCTTCCGCGAACTCCGGCAGCTGCGCCGCCCCTTGAACGACGGCGCGCCCATCCCCGAGCCGGTGCTCCCCGACGGCGTCACCGTCCGCACCTTCGTCCCGGGCCGGGACGACGAGGCGTGGCTCGCGGCGAACGCCGCCGCCTTCGCCCACCACCCCGAGCAGGGCGCGCTGACCCAGCGGGACCTGGACGACCGCAAGGCACAGCCCTGGTTCGACCCGAAGGGCTTCTTCCTCGCCGAGCGCGAGGGGCACCTCGTCGGCTTCCACTGGACCAAGGTCCACGCGGCGGAGCGGCTGGGCGAGGTCTACGTGGTCGGCGTGCTCCCCGGCGAGCAGGGCGGCGGCCTGGGCAAGGCCCTCACCGCCATCGGCCTGCACCACCTGGAGGACGCCGGCCTGCCGACGGCGATGCTCTACGTGGACGCGGACAACCCGGCCGCCCTCGCCGTGTACGAGCGCCTCGGCTTCCTGACGCACGAGGTGGACCTGATGTACCGCTCCGAGTCCTAGGACGCGTCGACGGGCCCGGCCGGCGGGAGCGCGGGGCAGGGCCGGGCCGGGGCCGTCGGCACGCTCCCGGGCCGGCACCGGGTGCCGGGTCCCGGGCCGGGTGCCGGGTGCGGGGTGCGGGCCGGGTGCCGGGTGCGGGCCGGTGCCGGGGAGCTTCCCGTACCGCCGAGGCGTCTCCCCCGTACCGCCACGAGGCCCTCCCGTGCCGCCGGCGAGCGGCCCGTACACCCGTTCAGGTGACGGGAAGGTCACGGGCTTGCCCCGCGGGTCCCCTGCAAGCCACACGCCATTAACCAGGCATTCAGACGCCCTTGCGACGCTCGCGCAATGCAGCCCGTCGCCGACCCGTCCAAGCGCAACGGACTCCGTCAACCGGCCGACCCCGTCGCACTGCGCCTCACCGCGCCCCCTTCCGACGCGCCTGTACTGCCGCGTGCGCGGAAGAATGGACGCATGAGCCAGCAGAGCAGCACAGAGGTCCCCGGCCAGCAGAGCCCCCAGGGGTCGGGTGCCAGGCACCCGCAGCCCTCCGTAGGGTCCATAGCCGCGCACCGGCCGCACACCGTCGCCGCGGTCGTGTCCGACCTGGAGCCGGACCTGGACGCGGATCTGGACGCCTACGACGAGGACGGCTCGGCCACCGAGCTGCCCACCGGCCGGTTCCTCGACCGCGAACGCAGCTGGCTCGCGTTCAACGAGCGCGTGCTGGAGCTGGCCGAGGACCCGGCGACCCCGCTCCTCGAACGGGCCAACTTCCTGGCCATCTTCGCCAGCAACCTGGACGAGTTCTTCATGGTCCGGGTGGCCGGCCTGAAGCGGCGCATCGCGACCGGCGTGGCCACCCGCTCCGCCTCCGGCCTCCAGCCCCGCGAGGTGCTGGAACTGATCTGGACCCGCTCCCGCGAGCTCATGGCCCGGCACGCCGCCTGCTACCAGCAGGACGTCGCCCCGGCGCTCGCCGAGGAGGGCATCCACCTGATCCGCTGGCCGGAGCTCACGGAGAAGGAGCAGGCCCGCCTGTTCACCCTCTTCCGGAACCAGATCTTCCCGGTGCTCACCCCGCTGGCCGTCGACCCCGCGCACCCCTTCCCGTACATCTCCGGCCTCTCCCTGAACCTGGCCGTCGTCGTGCGGAACCCGGTCAGCGGCCACCGCCACTTCGCCCGGGTCAAGGTGCCGCCGCTCCTCTCGCGCTTCCTGGAGGCCTCCCCGCAGCGCTACGTCCCGCTGGAGGACGTCATCGCCGCGCACCTGGAGGAGCTCTTCCCCGGCATGGAGGTGCTCGCGCACCACATGTTCCGGGTGACCCGCAACGAGGACCTGGAGGTCGAGGAGGACGACGCCGAGAACCTCCTCCAGGCCCTGGAGAAGGAGCTCATGCGGCGCCGCTTCGGCCCGCCCGTCCGCCTGGAGGTCGAGGAGTCCATCGACCCCGGCGTACTGGACCTGCTCGTCCAGGAGCTCAAGGTCAGCCCCGCGGAGGTCTACCCGCTGCCCGGCCCGCTCGACCTGACGGGCCTGTTCGGCATCGCCTCCCTCGACCGGCCCGAGCTGAAGTACCCGAAGTTCATCGCCGGCACCCACCGCGACCTGGCCGAGGTCGAGTCCGCCTCCGCGCCGGACATCTTCGCCGCGCTCCGCGAGCGGGACGTGCTGCTGCACCACCCCTACGACAGCTTCTCCACCTCCGTGCAGGCCTTCCTGGAGCAGGCCGCCGCGGACCCGGACGTGCTCGCCATCAAGCAGACGCTGTACCGCACCTCGGGCGACTCCCCGATAGTCGACGCCCTGATCGACGCGGCCGAGTCCGGCAAGCAGGTGCTCGTACTCGTCGAGATCAAGGCCCGCTTCGACGAGCAGGCCAACATCAAGTGGGCGCGCAAGCTGGAGGAGGCCGGCTGCCACGTCGTGTACGGCCTGGTCGGCCTGAAGACCCACTGCAAGCTGTCGCTCGTGGTCCGCCAGGAGGGCGAGCTGCTGCGCCGCTACTCGCACGTCGGCACCGGCAACTACCACCCCAAGACGGCCCGGCTCTACGAGGACCTCGGCCTGCTCACCGCCGACCCGCAGGTGGGCGCCGACCTCTCCGACCTCTTCAACCGGCTGTCCGGTTACTCGCGCCGCGAGACCTACCGCCGCCTGCTGGTCGCGCCGAAGTCGCTGCGCGACGGACTGATCTCCCGGATCAACAAGGAGGCGGCGCACCACCGCGCCGGCCGCCCCGCCTACGTCCGCATCAAGGTCAACTCGATCGTCGACGAGGCCCTGATCGACGCCCTCTACCGGGCCTCCCAGGCCGGCGTCCCGATCGACATCTGGGTCCGCGGCATCTGCGCCGTGCGCCCGGGCGTGGCCGGACTCTCGGAGAACATCCGGGTCCGCTCCGTACTCGGCCGTTTCCTGGAGCACTCCCGGGTCTTCGCCTTCGGCAACGGCGGCGAGCCCGAGGTCTGGTTCGGCAGCGCCGACATGATGCACCGCAACCTCGACCGCCGCATCGAGGCCCTGGTCCGGGTCACCGACCCGGCACACCGAGCGGCACTGGACCGGCTGCTGGAGACCGGCATGTCGGACGCCAGCTCCTCCTGGCACCTGGGCCCGGACGGGGACTGGACCCGGCACAGCACCGACGCGGACGGCATGCCGCTGCGGCACGTACAGGAGATGCTCATAGACGCCCGGAGGCGCCGGCGTGGCTCTGCAACACCATGACTCCAGCGCGGGGGACGTGCTCGGCTCCTACCTCCGCTCTCAGGCGACCTCCTTCCTGCGCGGACTGAGACTGCACGAGGAGAGCGGTGCCGACGCGGCCGAGGGGGTGGAGGCGGCCCGCGCGCTGCGGGCCGCGGCACGCCGGATCAGCGGTTCGCTGGCCACCTTCCGGCCGGTCACGGACTCCGCCTGGGCCGACGCCCTGCGCACGGAGCTGACCTGGCTGTCGGCGACGCTGGCCGACGAGCACGCGTACGCGGCCCGGCTCACCCGGCTGCTGGACGCGCTGCACCGGCTGTCGGGGGCCCCGGACGCGCCCGGCGTGCCGGGCCCGCGGGGAGCGGCGCGGGGGTCGCTCACCGTGGGTTCGGCGCGTGCCGCCGCGCTGCTGGAGCGGCAGCTGACCCTGGCCAGGACCAGGGCCCACTCGGCGACCCTGCACGCCCTGGGGTCCGCGCGGTTCCACGCGGTGGCCGACGCGGTGGCCGTGCTCGCCTCCGAGGTGCCGCTCGACGGGATCGCGGCGGCCGGGCGCACGGACGAGGTGCTGGTGCCGCTGTCGGCCCAGGTGGCGGACCGGCTGCAGGTCGCCGCGGGCGAGCTGCCGCTCGTACGGGCCGCCCACCCGTACAACGCGGAGGCGCTGGTCGACGACGAGACGCAGGACGCTCCCTGGCACCGGGTGCGCAGCCTGCTGCGGGTGCACCGGTACGCGCAGGAGGCGCTCGGTTCGGACGTCACGCTGCTGACGGCCGCCTGCACGGCGCTGGACCGGCACCGGGAGGCGGCGGAGGCGGCCGCGGCCTCGGCGCAGGCGGCGCGCACGCCCCGGATCGCCCCGGCGACGGCGTACGCGCTGGGCGTGCTGCACGCCGACCAGCGGCACGAGGTGGAGGCGGCGCGCTTCGACTTCCAGCGGGTCTGGCAGCCGGCCGGCTCGGCGTCCGCGGTGGTCACGTGACGTCCCGCGCCGGCCGCGCGAGGGCGGCCGCGCCGTGACGGCCGGGCGCCTCGTGAGGACGGGCACGCCGTGACGGACTGGCCGAAACCGCTGGTCGCCGCCGGGTGCGTGCTCTGGCGCCGGTCGGCCGCGGACGGCCGGCCCGAGCTGTGTCTGGTACACCGGCCGAAGTACGACGACTGGTCCTTCCCCAAGGGCAAGCTGAAGCGGGACGAGACCCCGGAGCGGGCGGCCCGGCGCGAGGTGCTGGAGGAGACCGGGTACGCGTGTGAGCTCGGCGCCCCGCTGCCGACCGCCCGGTACCTGGTCGAGGGGCGCCTGAAGACCGTGCACTACTGGGCCGCCGAGGCGCTGGAGGGCGGCTTCGTGCCCTCCCTGGAGGTGGACCGGCTGCTCTGGCTGCCGCCGTACGGGGCGCGGCTGCGCCTCACGCACCTGCGCGACCGGCCGCTGGTGGACGCCTTCCTGGCGGTGCTGGAGCGCTGAGCCGGGACGGGTGCGGGCGGTGAGCCGGGACGGGTGCGGGGGCTGGTCCGTACGGGTGTGGGCACTGGTCCGTACGGGTGAGGGGCTCCCCCGTAGCGGCACGGCGCACATGGCCGGAAACTGGCCCTTGGGGGTGTACGGCCGGCCGGTCGCGCCCCGTACATACACGTGCCGGGTGCATCCGCGCGCCCCGGCGCGCCGGGAGGCGGGGCCACACCGGGCCGTCCGCCATGGTTCACCGTCCGTTCACTCACCCCCGTTGGCCGCTTCACCTGATCTGCCTAATTTCGGCAGTGCACGGTGCGGGTCGCAGGCGAAGAGCCGGTGGCTACCGGGCAACCAGACGTAGTCCTCTTCGCACGCCGCCCCGTAACGAGACCGGCAGGCGGCTCCTGGAAGGAACACCCGAAAGTGAAGCTTCAGCGCAAGAACCGGCTTCGTGCCTCTGCCCTCGGGGCCCTCGTCGTGTCCGGCGCCCTGGCCCTCACGGCGTGCGGCTCCGACGACAACACCCCGAAGGACGGCGGCAGCAGCAAGGCCGCGGCCCCGACCGGCGACGCCTCGCAGTGCGCGGGCGCCAAGGGTCAGCTCCTGGCCTCCGGCTCCTCCGCGCAGAAGAACGCCATGGACCTGTGGGTGAACGGCTACATGGCCACCTGCGCCGGCGTCGAGGTCAACTACAAGTCCTCCTCCTCCGGTGAGGGCATCGTCGCCTTCAACCAGGGCACCGTCGGCTTCGCGGGCTCCGACTCGCCGCTGAAGCCCAAGGAGGTCGAGGAGTCGAAGAAGGTCTGCACCGGCGGCCAGGGCGTGAACCTCCCGATGGTCGGCGGCCCGATCGCCATCGGCTACAACGTCTCCGGCGTGGACAACCTGGTCCTCGACGCCCCCACCCTCGCGAAGATCTTCAACGACAAGATCAAGAAGTGGGACGACGAGGCGATCAAGAAGCTCAACCCGAACGCCAAGCTCCCCTCCACCGCCATCCAGGCCTTCCACCGCTCCGAGGACTCGGGCACCACCCAGAACCTCGGCAAGTACCTGTCGAAGACCGCCACCGCCGACTGGCCGTACGAGCCCGAGAAGAAGTGGCCGGCCCCGGGTGGCCAGGCCGCCTCCGGCTCCGCCGGTGTCGCCGCGCAGGTCAAGCAGGTCGACGGCGCGATCGGCTACTTCGAGCTCTCGTACGCCGCCTCGCAGGGCATCAAGACGGTCGACATCAACACCGGTGCGGCCGCCCCGGTGAAGGCCACCTCCGAGAACGCCTCGAAGGCCATCGCCGCCGCGAAGATCGAGGGCACGGGCAAGGACCTCGCCCTGAAGCTCGACTACGCCACCAAGGCCGAGGGCGCGTACCCGATCGTCCTGGTCACCTACGAGATCGTCTGCGACAAGGGCAACAAGGCCGAGACGCTCCCGACCGTCAAGTCCTTCCTGAACTACACGGCCAGCGACGCGGGCCAGAAGCTCCTCTCCGAGAAGGGCTACGCGCCGATCCCGGCCGAGATCAACGCGAAGGTCCGCGAGGTCATCTCCTCGCTGTCCTGAGCACGACTCCGGGGAGGGTCCGTCCCCGTCCGGACGGACCCCGCCCCGGAACCTCCGGTGCACCGCCGCCAGGGGGCCCAGCCCCCATCCAGACCGGAAAGATCATGGCTACTTTCACACCCACCCAGACAGACCAGGCTCCGCCGGTCTCCTCGAGCGGGTCCACCGGCCGGGCCGGTGACAAGATATTCGCGGGGCTCTCCAAGGGCTCCGGGATCCTGCTCCTGGTGATCATGGCGTCGATCGCCGTCTTCCTCACCTACCGCGCCGTCCTGGCCCTGTCGAAGAACGAGGGCAACTTCCTCACCACCTTCGACTGGAACGCCACGGGCGAGCCCCCTGTCTTCGGCATCGCGGTGCTCCTCTACGGCACCGTGGTCAGCTCCGTCATCGCGATGGTCATCGCGGTCCCGATCGCCGTCGGCATCGCGCTCTTCATCTCGCACTACGCGCCGCGCAAGCTGGCAAGTCCCCTCGCCTACGTCGTGGACCTGCTGGCCGCCGTGCCGTCGATCATCTACGGCATCTGGGGCGCCCTCTTCCTCGTCCCGTACCTGAACGGGCTCACGTCCTGGATGGACGAGTTCCTCGGCTGGACCTACGTCTTCGACAAGACCCAGGCGGGCGTCGACCGCTCCCTGTTCACCGTCGGCATCCTGCTCGCGATCATGATCCTGCCGATCGTGACCAGCGTCAGCCGCGAGGTCTTCCTCCAGGTCCCGCGCATGAACGAGGAGGCCGCCCTGGCCCTCGGCGCCACGCGCTGGGAGGTCATCCGGATGTCGGTGCTGCCCTTCGGCC
This sequence comes from Streptomyces sp. NPDC101118, assembly GCF_044759445.1. NCBI lineage: Bacteria > Bacillati > Actinomycetota > Actinomycetes > Kitasatosporales > Streptomycetaceae > Streptomyces > Streptomyces sp. NPDC101118. Next base: position 106,686 of record NZ_JBIVZG010000025.1, read on the forward strand.
GCTCCGGCGTCATCTCCGCCTCGATGCTCGGCCTCGGCCGCGCCCTCGGCGAGACGATGGCCGTCGCCACCGTCCTCTCCCCGAGCTTCCTGATCTCCGGCCACCTGCTGGACCCGGGCGGCGGCACGTTCGCCCAGAACATCGCCGCGAAGTTCGACGAGGCCAACGAGTACGGCCGTGACGCGCTGATCGCCTCCGGTCTCGTCCTCTTCCTCCTCACCCTGCTGGTCAACGGCGCCGCTCGCATGATCATCGCGCGCCGCAAGGAGTACTCGGGGGCGAACGCCTGATGAGCCACGCACTGCAGGACCAGCGGCCCGTACGCGGCCGCAAGTCCGCCGCCCCCACCAGCCTCACCCGAGGCGGCCTGCCCCGCTGGGCCCCCGCCGCCATCGCCGCCGTGTCCCTCGCGCTCGGCACCGGCATCGGCGCGGTCGCCGGCCTCGACAGCAAGATGCAGTGGGGCCTGATCGCCGCCGCGCTGTTCGTCGTGATCACGTACACGGCCAGCACGATCGTCGAGAACGCCCGCCAGGCCAAGGACCGCGTCGCGACCTCCGTCGTGTGGGTCTGCTTCGTCCTCGCCGTCGTCCCGCTGTTCTCCCTGATCTGGGTGACCATCGTCCGCGGCATCAAGGTGCTGGACGCCTACTTCCTGAGCCACTCGATGGCCGGCGTCGCCGGCATCGAGCCCGGCGGCGGCGTCTACCACGCCCTGCTCGGCACCATCGAGCAGGTGCTGCTGGCCACCGTGATCGCCGCCCCGATCGGCCTGCTGACCGCCGTCTACCTGGTCGAGTACGGCCGCGGCGCGCTCGCCCGGGCCGTGACCTTCTTCGTTGACGTCATGACCGGCATCCCCTCCATCGTCGCGGGTCTCTTCATCCTCACGACGTGGACGCTGATGCTGGAGCAGGGCCCCTCCGGCTTCGCCGGCTCGCTGGCCCTCTCGATCCTGATGATGCCCGTCGTCGTCCGCTCCACCGAGGAGATGCTCAAGCTCGTCCCGAACGAGCTGCGCGAGGCCTCCCTCGCCCTCGGCGTGCCGAAGTGGCGCACGATCCTCAAGGTCGTGCTCCCCACCGCCATCGGCGGCATCGCGACCGGCGTGATGCTGGCCGTCGCCCGCATCACCGGTGAGACCGCGCCGATCATGCTGCTGGTCTTCGGCTCGCAGCTGATCAACGGCAACCCCTTCGAAGGTGCCCAGTCCTCGCTCCCCCTCTACATCTGGGAGCAGTACAAGGTCGGCAGCGCCGACTCCTTCGACCGGGCCTGGGCCGCGGCACTCGTCCTGATCGCCTTCGTCATGATCCTCAACCTGGTGGCCCGCGGCATCGCCCGCTGGAAGGCCCCGAAGACCGGCCGCTGACCGGCCACGAAAGAAGCTCTGAACCCCATGGCCAAGCGAATCGACGTCTCCGGTCTCTCCGCCTTCTACGGCAACCACAAGGCCATCGACGACATCTCCATGACCGTCGAGCCCCGCTCCGTCACGGCCTTCATCGGCCCCTCCGGCTGCGGCAAGTCCACCTTCCTGCGCACCCTGAACCGCATGCACGAGGTCACCCCGGGCGGCCGCGTCGAGGGCAAGGTGCTGCTGGACGACGAGAACCTGTACGGCGCGGGCGTCGACCCGGTCGCCGTCCGCCGCACCGTCGGCATGGTCTTCCAGCGCCCGAACCCCTTCCCCACCATGTCGATCTTCGACAACGTGGCGGCGGGCCTGCGCCTGAACGGCAAGTTCAAGAAGAGCGAGCTCCAGGACATCGTCGAGCGCTCCCTCAAGGGCGCCAACCTCTGGAACGAGGTCAAGGACCGCCTGAACAAGCCCGGTTCCGGCCTCTCGGGCGGCCAGCAGCAGCGCCTGTGCATCGCCCGCGCCATCGCGGTCGAGCCCCAGGTCCTGCTGATGGACGAGCCCTGCTCCGCCCTCGACCCGATCTCCACCCTCGCCATCGAGGACCTGATCGGCGAGCTGAAGGAGCAGTTCACCATCGTCATCGTCACGCACAACATGCAGCAGGCCGCCCGCGTCTCCGACCGCACCGCGTTCTTCAACCTCGCGGCCGTCGGCCAGCCCGGCAAGCTCATCGAGATCGACGACACGGACCGGATCTTCTCCAACCCCTCCGTCCAGGCCACCGAGGACTACATCTCGGGCCGCTTCGGCTAGGAGGACCCGCGGCGCCGCCGCCGCGCGAGCCGTACGGCTCCCCCACACGTCCTGCGGTGCTGCATGGCGGTGCCACCGCAAGGCGAATCCGGGCCCGCCCCCTCACGGAGGGGGCGGGCCCACCCACGTTCCGGAGCCCCCTCACCCCTGTGACCCAGGTCACCACAACCATCGGGCGGGCACACCGGTCAACTCTCTGTCAGGAGCATGATCCACGGGGGGGGTTGTCTTGCACAGGAACACGTACGTCGTCCTGGCCGCGCTGTGCGCGGCGACCGTACTCGGCGCGACGGCACCGGCGACGGCATCCGGCACCGCGGCACACACCCCCACGGCCGCCTCCGCCGCGGCCGCCTCCGCCGCGGCTCCGAAGCCCGCTGCCGACTTCAACGGCGACGGCTACGGCGACATCGCCGTCTGGGCCCCGGACACCCCCGGCCCCCGCTCCGCGAACGGCGGTTACCTCGCGCCCGACGCCGGCGGCATCTCCGTCGTGTACGGCTCCCCCACCGGCCTCCGCCGGGACGGCGCCACCCTGCTGACCCAGAACACCCCCGGCATCCCCGGCGACCTCACGGCCGGCGCCCACTGGGGCAACCTGGCCGGCCGCGGCGAACTCGACGGCGACGGCCACACCGACCTGGTCGTCCGCACGCCCGAGGGCTACCTCGTCCTGTGGGGCTCCCCCCAGGGCATCACCGGAGCCTCCACCCTGGTCGCCGCCCCGGCCACGCTGCCCGCCCGCGGCACCCCGAGCACCGGCGTGGCCGTGGCAGACGTGACCGGCGACGGCACCGCCGACATCGTCGCCACCGGGTCCACCACCAAGAACGGCGTACGGACCTACGGCGTGCGCCTGCTGGCCGGCCCGGTCAGCCGCACCACCGCCAAGCCCGCCGCCGCCGGCTTCACCGGCACCGGCCTGCTGCACCCCACCGTCGTCCACGCCGGCGACATGACCGGCGACGGCGTCGCCGAAGTGGTCGCGACCACCAAGGACCCCGCGAAGCCGGCCGGCCTCGTCCTGCGCCACACCGGCGCCGGCCTCTTCCCCGTCGGCACCGCCACGGCCGGCCCCGGCGGAGCCTTCGGCGACCTGAACAACGACGGCCACCCCGACTTCGTCGGCGGCGACGGCGGCGCGCTGAGCGGCTCGGCGCCCCGCTCCGGCGGCCGCATCTCCGTCACGTACGGCGGCCCGCAGGGGGTCAGCAGCACGCTGCCCGCCCGCGAGTTCTCCCAGGACAGCCCGGGCGTACCGGGCGTGGACCAGCCGTACGACCGGTTCGGCCAGTCCCTCGCCGTGACCGACACCGACCGCGACGGGTACGCCGACATCGTGATCGGCGCCGCGGGCGAGGACCCCTCGGGCCAGGGGAGCGCCGGATCCGTCACCGTGCTGCGCGGCGGCCCCAAGGGCGTCACCACCGCCGGCGCGCGCGTCGTCACCCAGGGCACCGCGGGCGTGCCCAGCACCTCCGAGGCCACCGACCTCTTCGGCTGGTCCGTGCTGGCGGCCGACACCGACGGCGACGGCGCGGCCGAGGTCCTGGTCGGCGGGCCCGGCGAGGACACGTACTCGGGCCGCGTCTGGATCCTGCGCACCGGCCCCGCCGGCCTCACCGGCACCGGCGCGACGAGCCTGTACTCCGGCGCCCTCGGCGGCCCGACCGCCCACATCCACTTCGGCGACCAGCTCACGGGCTGACTCACCCGCCCACCACCCCCGCCCGCCGCCGACCGGCCGCGGCCCACGACCCACGAGGTACCCATGCGCAAGCACGTGCTCGCAACCGCCGCCTTCTGCGCGGCCGCCACCCTCGGCACCGCCGCGCTCACCACGGCGACCGCGGCCACCCCCGCCGCCACGCCGGCCGGAGCCCCGGTACCGGCGAAGCCCCGTACCGCAGACTTCAACGGCGACGGCTACCCCGACCTCGCCATCGGCGCCCACACCGCCACCGTCAACGGCATCAAGGGAGCCGGCGTCGTCACGGTCGCGTACGGCTCCGCCGGCGGGCTGAAGCTCGACACCGCCACCGTCGTCAGCCGTGCCACCCCCGGCGTGCCCGGGGACCCGGCCGAGAACGACAAGTGGCGTGCCATCAGCGGCTTCGGCGACCTGGACGGCGACGGGTACGACGACCTCCTGGTCCGCCACCGCGAGTCGACCCTGGTGCTGTGGGGCGGCAAGGCGGGGCTCACCGGCGCCTCCACCGCCGTCACCGGCAGCGGCACCGCCGCCGACCCTAAGGTGCTCGCCGGCTTCCACGGCGTGGGCGACGTGAACGGCGACGGCACCGACGACCTGGTCACCCGGGGCCACGACGGCGCCGAATACGGCGTCAGCGTGTTCCTGGGCCCGCTCGACCGGGCCACGGGCAAGGCGGCCAAGGTCTGGCACCGCAACACGCAGCGGGTGGACGGCTTCTCCGTCGGCATCTCGCTGTACGTCGGCGACATGACCGGTGACCGCACCGACGACATCGTGCTCACCGGCCTGGGCGGCCCGGGCCTGGTCCTCAAGGGGGGCGCCGCCGGACTGGCCCCGGGGGCCAAGCTCCAGATGGACGGCTCCGGGGGCGCAGGCACCTTCGGCGATCTGGACAAGGACGGTTACCAGGACCTCGTCATCGGCCTCGGCGGCAGGGTCAGCGTGCAGTACGGGGGCCCGAACGGCGCCAGCACGACGAGGCCCCGCGGCATCTACGGGCAGGACCAGCGCGGCATCCCCGGCGTCGAGCAGTCGGGCGACGGCTGGGGCAACGCCGTGAGCATCGCCGACACCAACCGGGACGGCTACCCGGACCTGCTCGTCGGCGCCCCGGGCAAGTCCGGCAACCAGCTCGGCGAGGAGCACTCCGGTTCGCTGACGGTGTTGTTCGGCAGCTCGGGCGGCGGCTTCGGCGGCACCGGCGGGGGCCAGTACCTCGACCAGAACACCCGGGGCATCCCCAGCACCTCCGAGTACCAGGACCGCTTCGGCGCGGCCGTCGTCGCGATCGACGGCGACAAGGACGGCAACCCCGAGGTCTACGTCGGCGGCCACGGCGAGGACGGCTACACCGGCCGCGTCTGGAAGCTCCACACCAGCGCCACGGGCCTCACCGGCACCGGCGCCACCAGCTTCGGCCTCACCGCCCTCGGCGGCCCGGCGGGCTGGGCGAACTTCGGCTACCGCCTCCTGGGCTGACCGGCGGGTCCGCCCCCGCACACGACAGCGCCCCCGCCGGACCGTTCCGGCGGGGGCGCTGTCGTACGTGCGGGAAGGCCGTCACCCGAAGGCGAGGTTGACCACCCAGAAGCACAGCGCGGCGACCAGGGCCGCGGCCGGCATCGTGATGAACCAGCCCAGGATGATGTTCTTGGCGACGCCCCAGCGGACCGCGTTGACCCGCTTGGTCGCGCCCACACCCATGATCGCCGAGGTGATCACGTGGGTGGTGGAGATCGGCGCGTGGAAGAGGAACGCCGAGCCGAACATGATCGAGGCGCCGGTGGTCTCGGCCGCGAAGCCCTGCGGCGGGTCCAGCTCGATGATCTTCCGGCCCAGGGTCCGCATGATGCGCCAGCCGCCCGCGTACGTACCGAGGGACAGCATCACGGCACAGGCGATCTTGACCCAGACCGGGATCGGGTCGCCGGCCTGCTCGACGTCGGCGATGACCAGGGCCATGACCACGATGCCCATCGTCTTCTGGGCGTCCTGGAGGCCGTGGCCGAGCGCCATGCCGGCCGCCGAGACGGTCTGCGCGATGCGGAAGCCGCGCTTGGCCTTGTGCGGGTTGGTGCGGCGGAACATCCACATGATCGCGACCATCACCAGGTAGCCGACGATCAGGCCGACGACCGGCGAGACGAACATCGGGATGATGACCTTGTCGACCACGCCGGACCAGATGACCTCCGTACCGCCCGCCAGCGCCGCGCCGACCATGCCGCCGAAGAGCGCGTGCGAGGAGGACGAGGGCAGGCCGAAGTACCAGGTGATCAGGTTCCAGACGATCGCGCCGACCAGCGCCGCGAAGAGGATCCACATGCCCGTGGCGCCGTGGGGCGTCTCGATGAGGCCCTCACTGACGGTCTTGGCGACCCCGCTGCCCAGGAAGGCTCCGGCGAGGTTCATCACGGCGGCCATGGCCAGGGCCGCGCGCGGGGTCAGGGCCCGCGTGGAGACCGAGGTGGCGATGGCGTTCGCCGAGTCGTGGAAGCCGTTGGTGTACGTGAAGCCGAGCGCGACGCCGATGGTCACGACCAGCGCGAAGGTGTCCACGACGGTCAGGACTCCTTGACGGCGATGGTCTCCACCGTGTTCGCCACGTGCTCGAAGGCGTCGGCCGCCTCTTCAAGCACATCGACGATCTGCTTGAGCTTGAGGACCTCGATGGCGTCGTACTTGCCGTTGAAGAGGTGGGCGAGCAGCTTGCGGTGGATCTGGTCGGCCTGGTTCTCGAGGCGGTTGACCTCGATCCAGTACTCGGTGAGGTTGTCCATCGTCCGCAGGTGCGGCATGGCCTCGGCGGTCAGCTCCGCCGCCCGCGCCAGGACCTCGATCTGCTGCTCGACGCCCTTGGGGAGCTCCTCCACGTTGTAGAGGACGACGAGGTCGACGGCCTCCTCCATGAAGTCCATGATGTCGTCGAGCGACGAGGCGAGGGAGTAGATGTCCTCGCGGTCGAACGGCGTGATGAAGGAGGAGTTGAGCTGGTGGAAGATCGCGTGGGTCGCGTCGTCGCCCGCGTGCTCCGCTGCCCGCATCCGCTCCGCGATCTCGGCCCGGGCGGACGAGTCCGCCCCGAGCAGTTCCATCAGGAGCTTGGAGCCCGTGACGATGTTGTCCGCGGATGCGGCGAACATGTCGTAGAAGCTCGTCTCCCTGGGGGTCAGACGAAATCGCACGGTGAGGTCCTCGGGGTGCATCGGATTCGGTCAGGCTGATGCTAGGCGCATCCTCCGGCCACGGCTAACCGGCGGTTCCCCAGTGTCCTCCATCAGGCACAGTGAGGAGCAGGAGCCCCTGCCCCTCCGGGCAGAGCCGAGTAACCTATACCCATGAGGGGTATGCAGCCCCCTTACCGGACACCGGGAGACACGATGACGACCACCGAGGCGGCGGGCACCACCGAGGCGGCCGGTCACGCGGCTGACCAGACGGCCGGCCAGGCCGCCGACCACGCACACGGGGTCCACGGCTACCACCACCAGAAGGCCGAGCACCTCAAGCGGCTCCGGCGCATCGAGGGCCAGATCCGGGGGCTCCAGCGACTGGTGGACGAGGACGTCTACTGCATCGACATACTCACGCAGGTTTCGGCCAGCACGAAGGCCCTGCAGTCCTTCGCGCTCCAGCTGCTGGAGGAGCACCTGCGGCACTGCGTCGCGGACGCCGCGGTCAAGGGCGGGGACGAGATCGACGCCAAGGTGGAGGAGGCCACGAAGGCCATCGCCCGCCTGCTGCGCACCTGACACCACGCCGCCGGACACGGTCCCGGGCCAGGCCTCAGGCCGCCGGCCCGGACCCCGCCAGCAGCACCTCGTCGATGCGGTCCTGGCTCAGCCGGTCCTCGTGGGCGGCCGAGGCGGCGATGATCAGCTCGCCGCACAGCTCGATCTCGGCGAGGGCCACGTAGTCCTGGACAGTCGCACCGCCTGCCGGTGTCACGCGCATCACCCTCTCTCTGCCGTCGTCGGCTTCTCAGCGTAGGGAGGCCGCCACGCGCCGCGCATGACACGGATGGACCATTTCCGGATACCCCTCGACGGCCGGCCCGCGTCGCCCCGCGTCCTACTCCGCGATCTTCCCCGCAAAAATGTCCCGGCTTGCCGGCAATTGCACCGTCACCGGTGTCCCGAACCCGTAGAGCAGGGTGGTCGAGGAGACATCGATCACGCCATTGTTCACGTAGCTGAACCGGTGCCGGACCTTCCGCAGCCGCCCCTCCTCGTCGAGGTACGCGTCGAACGGCACCAGGTCCGTGCTGAACCCTTTCGCCGCGGCCTCCAGTGCCCCGCGGGCGTGCGGCGACGCGCTGCGCGCCGCCCGGCCGATGTCCGTGGTCCCGCGGTAGTGCCGCACCTTGGTGCCGGCCAGCTCGGTCTCGCCCACGTACGTCACGTCGCGCGCCCCGCGCAGCAGCTCGGCCGCGGCCACCGGGTCGGTGGCGCCGCCGGTGACGAGGTTGCCGTCGGAAAGGGCGGTCGTGTCCACCCGTACCCACTTGTCGGCCGGCACGCCCGCACCGCGGTTCTTCATGTACAGCGCGCCCGGCGTGAGCAGTTCGGTGATCGGCCGGTGCTCCGACTTCCCCGCCGCGTCGGCCGGCAGCATGACCAGCAGCTGCCCCATCCGGTTGCGGAAGTCGACCCCGCCCTCGCCGCGGATCGTCACCCGCGTCCCGCCGGTGGCCATCTCCATGGCCGTCCGCGCGCGGGCACTGCCGGACCGCGCGAGCACGTCGGCGGCGCCCCGCACCGCCTCGGCGCCGTCGGGCGCCGTTCCGGGGCCCTCCGCGCCGCACCCGGAGAGCAGTCCCGCCATCACCCCCGACACGACCGCGGCGGCGGCTACCGCCCCGCCCCTGCGCCTGTGCTCGTGCACCACCATCGCCTGCCAACCCCCAACGCGTCACCGCTGCTTGCCCGAGGCCCCCACCCGCTCCGCATAACGACGTCCGGGGTTCACCGTCACGGTCGGGAACCGGCCGGTGCCCCGCCGGCGGCGGGTACCGTTGTGGCGTGGACACGCACTCCGAAGCCCGGCCGTCCCTTCCGCTTGGCGCCCCTTCCGGTGCCGCGTACGGCGCGACCGTCCCGGCGCCGCGCACCGCCGGGCAGGACGGGGGCCGGTCCACCGGCACCCCGGGCCCCGGGCACGTCACCGAGACCTCCGAGCGCGGTTCGTTCTGCACCGCCCGGTGCAGCTGCGGCTGGCGGGGACCGGCACGCCGCTCGCGGGACCTGGCCCGCAAGGACGCGGCGGCCCACGTGGGGCGCCCGCTGTAGGGCCGGCTGTCAGGCCCGCCGCGACGCCCGCGGTGTCGGCCGTCCCGCGCCGGGGCCCGTACGACACCTGCCGGGCGCCCGGTCACCCGTAAGGAGTGCGCCGGCTGGCGTACCCGGCGCCGGGCGGTTGCCCTGGTCGGAGGAGGGGGGACCACCTCCACAGGGCGGAGTCACATGCGACCCATGCGTCCCAGCTTCACCGTCGTCGCGTACGCGATCGTGCTCGGCTTCGCACTGGCCCCCGGCCTCGCCCAGGCGGCGGGCACGGCGAGGGGCGCCTCGGGCGGCACGTCGGACGGGGACCCCGACCACAAGCCCGTCGGTACGGCGGACGGCCCGGCGGACGTCGCCCTGGCCCTCGGCACCACGGGCGCGGCGGCGACGGCCACCGGCCTCTGGCTGCGCTCGCGCCACCGGCGCGACGAGGGGCCGGACCGCGGCGAGGAGCGCGAGCCCTGAACCGGGGCCGGTCGCGGACCGCGGTGCGGGCCTGCTTCGGTGCGGCGGCGCTGTGCCTGCTGGCCGCGGGGTTCCTCGCCGTACTGCGCCTGCTGACGGGGTGACACCGCTCAGGCGGCGAGGTCGCTCTCCTGCGTGAACTCCTCGGCCCCCTGGGCCTGGGCCAGTTCGACGGGCCGGGGCGCGCACGCCCGGCGCGAGCGGACGATCCACCCGGTACGCGGGGAGCGCGCGACGGCGCGTACCACCGGCGTGAGCAACGCCATGGCGAGCGGGGCGAGGAGCAGCACGACGGCGGTGCCCAAGGCGTACCCGCCGACGACGTCGGTGGGGTAGTGCACGCCCATGTAGACGCGGGTGAGGCCCTCGACGAGCGCGAGGCCGATGCCGACGAGCCCGATCCGGCGGTTCGCGACGAACAGGCCGACGCCCAGGGCCATCGCGAGGGTCGCGTGGTCGCTGACGAAGGAGAAGTCCGTCTTGCCGGCGGCCAGCACCTCCAGCCCCTCGTGCTGTTCGAAGGGGCGGGGCCGGCCCACGAACCCGCGCAGCGGGACGTTGACGAGCAGGGCGATGCCGGCGGCCAACGGCGCCCAGACCAGGGCTGCGAAGGACTCGACGGACTCGGCGTCGCCGCGGCGCCGGGCACCTCGCCAGCACCACAGGACGAGCAGGACGAGCGCCAGGACCAGGCCGTACTCGCCGGCCAGGCCCACGGCGCGGTCGAACCAGTCGGGGGCGTCCTGCGCGATCCCGTTGACGCGGTACAGCAGGCTTACATCGGGGTTCGGCCCACCCGTCGCGAGTTCAGCCATCGTGCTACGGCCCCTTGCCCTTGCGTCGTCCCCTGCGGGCGCACGCCGTTGTGCGCCCCTTCGCCCCCGCGTTCAGCCCCCGATGACCATGGAACGCCCGTTCTGGCGCGTACGTTCCACTCTCCACCGAATGATCACCCCAACGTTATCGAAAGGTGACTCATCGTCGCAGCTCAGGGCCTTCGCTTAACGGAGCGTCGCTAGACCTGAGGCCGGGTCGGCAGGGCTTCCGCACCGTCCTCGGTGACACGGGTGGCACCGAAGTAGTCCGGAGTGTCGATCTTGTCGAAGCGGATCACCGCTCCGGTGAAGGGGGCGTTGATCATATAGCCGCCGCCGACGTACAGACCGACGTGCCGGATAGCCCGTGAGTCCGTCAGATCGTCGGAGAAGAACACCAGATCGCCGGGGAGCAGCTCCTCGCGCGAGGGGTGCGGCCCGGCGTTGTACTGGTCGTTCGCCACGCGCGGCAGCTCGATCCCCACGGTCCGGTACGCGGCCTGCGTGAGCCCGGAGCAGTCGAACCGCCCTCGGTGCTCGGGCGTGCCCTCGCCGCCCCACAGGTACGGCGTCCCGAGCTTGCGCTGCGCGAAGTCGATGGCCGTCGCGGCCTGCCGGGACGGCGCGACGCGGCCCACGGGCGCGGCGAAGCTCTGCTGGAGCGTGGTGATGACCTTCACGTAGTTCTGCGTCTCGCGGTACGGGGGCACGCCGCCGTACTTGATGACCGCGTATGCGCCCGCGTTGTAGGCGGCGAGCATGTTGGCGGTCGGGTTGCCGGGCACCTTCCTGACGTACCGGGCGAGTTCGCAGTCGTACGTGGCCGCCGAGGGGATCGCGTCGGCCGGGTCCCAGACGTCGCGGTCGCCGTCCCCGTCCCCGTCGATGCCGTGGCCCGCCCACGTGCCGGGCATGAACTGGCCGATGCCCTGGGCCCCTACGGGGCTGCGGGCCTGCGGGTTCCAGCCGCTCTCCTGGTAGAGCTGAGCGGCCAGCAGGGCGGGGTTGAGCGCCTCGCAGAGGTTCCCCCACTTCTGCACGAGCGACTGGTACCGCGCCGGGACCGCGCCCTTGGCCAGCCCCACGGCCCGTCCGCCGCCGCTGCCGACCAGTCCGGCGGCAGCAGAGTACGTCCCTATGACGAGCAGCCCGAGGAAGCTCAGGCACAGCCCGATGCCGACACCGCCCGCGACCCAGAATCTGCGCACCCGTCAACCCTCCCCCAGACCCACCGGGTTCAGTGGGCTTTTGCGTGTGCCCTTATGACTATTCCACCCGGAAGCCCGGCCACGCGACGCCCCCGCACGGCCCCCGGAAGCACACACCCCCGCAACCGGGCGCACGGAACGGGCCCCGGGGCGCACGCCGGAGAAGCCCCGGCTACCTGGGCGTGACGAACAGACTCTGCACGCCGCGCCCGATGGGCCCCTTCTCGTCGTGCAGCACCGAGTCGGCGACTCCGATCCCGGCCGCGTCGACGCTCGTACGCGCCTCCACGCACACCCACTCGCCGACGGGGTGCCGGTGCAGGTGCACCGTCAGATCGGGGTTGACGAACACGAACTTCCCGAAGTCCAGCACGTTGCTCACCCCGTTGCCGGAGTCGGCGGCGACCAGCACCCGGTCCAGCGGCCGCGGTGCGTCACCGGCCACCAGCGGCACCCGCATCCGCATCCAGCAGGTCCCGGGACCGGTCTCGGTGAACGCGCCCTCGGCGAACCGCGTCTCCATCGCGGTGTGGTACCCCACGTCCCACGGCACGGGGAAGAACGGCGTCTCCCCCAGCTCCCCCGGCGGCGGCACCCGCGGCCCCGGCACCACGGCCGGCACCGGCTCCGCCGCGGCCCTGATCCGCAGCGCCCGCGCCAGCATCACCGGCGCGTCCGCACCCTCGGGCACCAGCGCCGCCTGCACGATCTCCGTACCGCGCCCGGCCCGCAGCACCTCGGTGGTCACCCGCAGCGCGCCGATCGGCACCGGCCGCAGGATCTCGTACGTCACCCGGGCCAGCCGCATGTCCTCCCGCGCCCCGGGCCGCTCCTCGACGGCCCGCCCCAGCAACGCCGCCGGCGGCCCCGCATGCTGCGCCCCGGCATCCCACGGCCCGCGCGTGAACTCGCTCGCCACGTAGTGCCCCTGGCCGACCCGCTCGTAGAACGCCTCACCCATCCCAGCAGGCTACCCACGAGTAGCCCCACCCACCAGGCCCCACCGCCGGCAGCAGCCGCACCGCCCCCGGCGTCAGCGGGCGACCGCCAGGGTCGCGCCCAGGCCCACCAGGACCGAGCCGATGGCGCGGTTGAGGGCCTTCTGGGCGCGGAGCATGCGGTTGCGGAGGGCCGGGGTGGAGAAGAAGAGGGCCACCGCCGAGAACCAGGCCACGTGCGCCAGCGACATGAAGAGGCCGTACGCGGACTGCTGCCACAGCGGCGTGTCCGGGCCGACGACCTGCGTGAAGGTGGAGACGACGAAGAGGGTGGTCTTGGGGTTCAGGACGTTGGTCAGGAAGCCACCGCGCAGCGCGCCGAGCGGCGTCAGGCCGGGCCCGGCGGCCAGGTCGACGGCGAGGTCGGCGCGGGCGCGGAAGGTGCGGACGCCGATGTAGACGAGGTACGCGGCACCCGCGAGCTTGATCGCCGTGAAGAGGGCGGTCGAGGAGGCGATCAGCAGGCCCACGCCCAGCATCGTGTACGTGACGTGCACCAGGACGCCCGCGCCGACGCCGGCGGCCGCGAAGAGGCCGGTGGGGCGCCCGTACAGATAGCTGTTGCGCACCACCATCGCGAAGTCGGCGCCCGGGCTGATGACGGCGAGCACGGTGATGACGGCCACGGCGATCAGTTCTGTCATGCTCCCGATCCTTCCCCGAAGCCCCGCTGCCGATCAACGGAGATACGGATACTGGGAGTTGTGATCACACTCAGGGAGTTCGAGCCGGCCCGGGACGGCGCGGCACTCAGGGAATGGGTCGGCGGTTCGCGGGCCGGGCTCGTGACCTGGGCCGGCACCACCTTCGACTGGCCGCTGGACGACGCCCAGCTCGCCGGGTACGCCGCCGACGCCCGGCTGCGGAAGTTCGCCGCCACGGAGACCGCGACCGGCGCGACGGTGGGACACTTCTCGCTCGGCGTACCGCCCGGCGGCGGCGAGACCCGGCTCGGCCGGGTGATGATCGCTCCGGAAGCACGCGGCCGGGGACTGGCCCGGGCCATGCTGACCGAGCTCGTCCGGTACGCCTTCGAGGACCTGCGCGTCCCCTCCCTCACCCTCGGCGTCTACACGCACAACACCCGCGCCCGCCACCTCTACGAGAGCCTCGGCTTCCGCACCCACCGGGTGCTGGCCGACTGCGTGGAGGTCGACGGCACCCCCTGGACCGCACTGGAGATGCGGCTCACCGCTCCGGGCCCGACGGCACCCGCGCCCGCCGGATGACGATGAGGGGACAATGAGGGGTCCCGCACCGCACCCAGGAGCCCACCGTGCCCCACCCGACCGCCCCCGCCGACCTCCAGGCGGACTGCGCCAGCTGCTTCGGGCTCTGCTGCGTGGCCCTGCCCTTCGCCGCCTCCGCGGACTTCGCCCGGAACAAGCCGGCGGGCACGCCCTGCACCAACCTGCGGGACGACTTCCGGTGCGGCATCCACACCCGGCTGCGGGACGAGGGCTGGCGCGGCTGCACCGTCTTCGACTGCTTCGGCGCCGGTCAGAAGGTCTCCCAGGTCACCTTCGGCGGCCGGGACTGGCGCGCCCACCCCGGCACCTCGCGCGAGATGTTCGAGGTCTTCCCGGTCATGCGGCAGCTCCACGAACTGCTCTGGTACGTGACCGAGGCCCTCACCCTCCCCGCCGCCCGCCCCGCGCACGGCGGTCTGCGCGGCGCCCAGGAGAAGGTCGAGGCCCTGACCCGCGCGGACGCGGCGACGCTGGCCGCCCTGGACGTGGGCGCGCTGCGCCAGGAGGTCAACGTCCTGCTGCTGGAGACCAGCGAACTCGTACGCGCCGGGGCACCCGGCCGCAAGAAGCGGAACCACCGCGGCACCGACCTCATGGGCGCCCGGCTGGCCGGGGCCGACCTGCGCGGCGCCAACCTCCGCGGCGCCTACCTGATCGCCGCCGACCTGAAGGGGGCGGACCTGCGCGGCGCGGACCTGATCGGCGCCGACCTGCGGGACACCGACCTCTCGGGCGCGGACCTCACCGGCTGCATCTTCCTGACCCAGGCACAGCTCAACGCCGCCCGCGGCGACACCACCACCCGCATCCCGGCCGCCCTGACGCGGCCGGGACACTGGGCCTAGCCGCCGGACCCGCCGGGGCACGGGCTCGCCGCGGAACGCCACGGCGCCGCCGACCGGCTCGTGCTCCGGTCGGCGGCGCCGTTCTGTGGAGGCCCTACGGGAGCGGCGCCGAGACGTCGTCCCATTCCTCGTTGCACACGACCGGGACCGGCCCGTTGATGGCACAGTGCGTCCGCCACACGACCCCGGCGGTCGTGATCGCGTAGACGTACACGTCGTTGTCGTGCTGGTTGACCGAGACGTCACAGACGTTCGTCGGGTAGCCCTGGTTGTTGGACAGGTTGAGCCACGTGATGTCGCCCAGCTGACCCATCACCAGACCCCGGCGGCCGAGGTACGTACGGCCCTGCTCGTTGAGGGCGA
Organism: Streptomyces sp. NPDC101118; assembly: GCF_044759445.1. NCBI lineage: Bacteria > Bacillati > Actinomycetota > Actinomycetes > Kitasatosporales > Streptomycetaceae > Streptomyces > Streptomyces sp. NPDC101118. The sequence goes on from NZ_JBIVZG010000025.1 coordinate 121,802, forward strand.
CGGTGAACTCCTGCGAGGCCTGCTCCCTCTCCGAGTCGACCGCAACGCACGGACCGGCCGGTCCGGGAGGCCCGGACGGTCCGGGAGGTCCGGAAGGCCCAGGAGGCCCGGACGGCCCGGGGCCACCGGGAGAACCGGAGGGTCCGGGCGGGCCGGAGGGTCCAGGCGGGCCGGGAGGTCCGGGCGGGCCCGGGCATCCCTTGGTGCCGGTCGGCAGCGCCTGCCCGACCAGTCCGGGCGCCTCGCCGGCCGATCGCGGCCGCGGCCACTTCGGGCAGTCGTCCCCGCCCCCGCCACCCGCCTTCGTGACCTGGGCGGCCGTGCCGGTGCTGTTGTCCGCGAACACCGGGCTGCTGAAGCCCGCCAGGCCCAGCGCGATCGGCAGTACGAGACCACCGACGAGCGCAGCCTTGCGTCTAGTCCTGGAATCAGGACCCATACGTCTGCTCCTTCGTCGTACCGAACCTCGGACGCTCCGGCCGGAAGCAGGTGGAGCATCCCCCGAAACACGGCCCGGCGATGGAACGAAAGCCGGAATGTCGCACGTATGTCAGCGCTTTGGCCGTACGGGACCCCCGTCGCCTGCGCCGAACGGGACCACCGAACCGGTGCAAACCCCCGTACAACGGAATCCACCACCCCGTGGACACGTGCGAGCCCGAACGGCTCCCCCACACGGGCGACACCCTTGGCCCAGCCGCCGGTCATTGCCCGGCGTCACCCCCCGTGATACACAGAGTGACCATACGGGCTTTCGCATACAAACGGTCCGGGCCCCCGCCCGGAGCGGCTCCGCGCGAGGTCAGAGCGCCGGGAGCGGACGTGAGCGGACCGCCGTGCCGAGAGATCGGGCAAAGATAGCCGCCAAGTCGACATACGGCGGCGGTTTCATCAGGGAAGATAGTGAGTGACCCCTGCCGGAGGGCACGGGCTGACGGAACTACCCAACAGGGGCGGTGAGTTACATGATCCTGGCAGCCGAAAAGGGCGACATCACCACCATCATCGGCGGAATCGCCCCGAACTGGGGCCCGTTCGGGAGCCTCGGCAACGAAGCGAAGGTCATGATCGAGGTGGTCATGGCCGTCGCGATCCTCCTCTGCCTCGCCATCGCCATCTGGGGCGCGGCCAAACAGCGGATCGGCGCGACCGCCCTGCGCGACACCTTCAGCGCGGAACAGGGCAAGGGACTCATCGTCGCCGGACTGACCGGGGTGTTCATCATCGGATCCCTCGGCACCCTCTTCACCATCGTGTACGGGATGGCCGTCTAGCCCCCGCAGGACGCCACCCGCCCGCACGCCGGCCCCGCCGCCCCCGTCCCCGACCCCTCTGCACGTCCACCGCCCACCGGCTGAGGTTGCGTTTCCTGATGACGACTCACCACTCCGCGCCCATGCGGGAACCGGCACAGCTACCGTCGTACCACGACACTGCTGAGGGGGCGGGCGCGGCATGAGCCACGACGAGGGGTACGGCTACGACGACGGCGAACGGGTCGGCGGTACGGGCCAGACCCGCACCCGCCTCCCGGACGCCCCCGGCGGCGACCCCTACGGCGGCGCCCGCCGCCCCGCCCGCGCCTCCCGGGGACTGGTGACGGTCGTCGGCGTCGTGGTGCTGCTCATCGCCGCGATCGCGTTCGCGAACCAGGGCGGCGGCGAGGAGGAGGCGGGCAACGGCGACGCCAAGTCCCCCACCACCAGCGCCACCGCCCCCACGGGCACCCGCCCCGTCGCGGGCCGGCACAACGGCGTGCCGGCGGGCTTCGGGCACACGGAGCAGGGGGCGGGGTCGGCCGCCGCCAACTACGCCGTCGTGCTGAACTCCGACGCCATGTACGACGCGCGCCGCCGCCGGCAGATCGTGGCCGCCGTCGGCAACGAAGCATCCCTGACGCGACTTCAGGCCGCCTACGACAGTGCGTACTCGGCGGAGCTGTTCAAGAAGATCGGCCTCACCGACAACGGAACCGCGCCCCCCGACACCACCTTCGTCAGCCGCACGTCGCCCGTGGGCACGAAGGTCCTGAGCTACGCGGACGCCGCCGCCGAAGTCGACGTCTGGTGCCACGAGCTGTTCGGGCTCACCGGCGAGAAGTCGACCAAGCCCGTCACCAGCTCCTGGTACACCCTCACGGTCAAGCTCACCTGGAACGGCTCGGACTGGAAGGTCCTCGGCACCACCCAGCGGACCGGCCCCACACCGGTCACCGGTGACAACCCCGTCTCCAGCTCCGACGACATCGCCGGGGCGGTCAACGAATTCGGAGGGTTCACCTATGCCCGGTAGCCCCCGGCGGCCCCTGCGCCACGCCGTCACCGCCAGCGCCGCAGTCGCGGCCGCACAGACCGCGCTCGTGCTGTTCGCGGCCCGTGCCACGGCCGCGCCCACGCCCACACCGACGCCCACCAACGGCACCGCCTCGCCGTCTCCCTCCGGCAGCAGCGACCCCTGCGCACTGCTTCACGGCGGCGCCCTCAACGCCTGCCGCGGCCAGGCACCCGACGGCTCCGCCAACCCCCCGAACTACCGCTCCCCCGGCGACCCCGGCTCCTCCCTCGACCCCCTGTCCTCCCTCGCCAAGGGCTGCGCCGACGCCGGCGCCTGGATCGTCGGGAAGCTCAGCGAAGCGGTCAAGGGCACGGCCAACGTCGACTTCACCAACGCCGCCTTCCTCCGCCAGTACGCCGTCGTCTTCGCCGCCTCCACGGTGCTGACGCTCGTCCTCTGGCTGCTCGCCGTCGCCAAGCGCGCCATCCGCGGCGTCCCCCTGACCACCGCCCTCTCCGAGGCCATCGGCTTCCTCTGGCTGACCGTCCTCGCCTCCGCCTTCACCCCCCTGATCCTCTACACCGTCGTCTCCGCCACCGACGGCGTCACCGAGGTCATCGCCACCGGCACCGGCAGCCAGACCGACGTGTTCTTCGGCTCCTTCGCCGAAGCCCTCAAGAAGGGCGAGGACATCGGCGGCGGACCGATCATGCTGATCGTCGTCGCGCTCGTCACCGTGCTCGCCGCCGGCGTGCTCTGGCTCGAGCTGGTCATCAGGGCCGCCCTGCTCTACGTCGGCGCCCTCCTGGGAACCGCGGTGTACGCCGGACTCGTCGACCGCAACATGTGGGGGCACGTCAGGCGCTGGGCCGGGATCATGATCGCGGTGATCCTCGTGAAGCCCGTCATCGTCATCGTCCTCGGCCTCGCCGGGGCCCTCGCGGGCGACGACGGGCCGGACGCGTTCTCCGCCGTCGTCTCAGGACTCGCCATCATCCTCCTGGCGATCTTCGCCTCCGCGATGATCTACCGTTTCGTACCCGGCTTCGGTGACGAGATCGCCTCCGCCCGTACGAACCGCAAGCAGGCCACCGACGGCGCCCAGGCGGCCGCCGTCATCAGCTCCCCGGCCTCGCTCGTCTCGCAGGGCATCAAGACCCACAGCAGCCGCGGCGCCCAGCGCGCCGGCGGCGGCGAGCCCAGGCCCGCCAACCCGCTCGCGGGCGGAGTGGCGGCCCACAGCAGCCGGGGCTCCTCCGGCGGGACCGGGGTCGGCGGCGGAACTGTCCCCTCCGCCGCACCCCCGCCCCGCGGCTCCGGAGTGAGCACGCCGCACACCAGCAGGTCCACAGGCACAGGAGGTGACGGGCGTTGACGACCCAGTCCCATCAGATCCACCCGGTCGCGCCCCGCCGTACGTACCTCATCGGCCGGGCCCGGCCGAACGCGGTCATCGGCAAGAACCGCGAGACCGGCGAGATCGCGCTGATCATCTTCGGCGCGTTCCTCGGGATGATGAGCGGACTGCTCGTCCCCCACCTGATGCTGCGGATCATCAGCCTGGCCGGCTTCCCCATGCTGGCGCTGATGGCGGTGTACGTCCCCTACAAGCACCGCACCTTCTACAAGTGGTTCGAGATCAACCGCAGTTACAAGCGGACCCTGCGCCGGGGCACCACCTACCGCTCCGGCGCCATGGAAGCCGGCACCCGCGCCGCCGACGGCCGCGAGGTCGAGGTCGGACCGCCCCCGGGCATCGGCCGCATCAGCTGGCTCGCCGCCCCCTTCGGGCCGGACGAGATCGCCGTACTCCTCCACGCGGACCGCCGTACCGTCACCGCCGCCATCGAGATCGAAGGCCCCGGCGTCGGCCTGCGCGACAGCGAGGACCAGGAGGCCCTCGTCGACCGCTTCGGCACCCTCCTCAAGCACGTGGCCAACGGCGACGGCTTCGTCACCCGCCTCCAGATGCTCGCCCGCACCCTGCCGGCGGACCCCGACGCACACGCCAAGGACGTCGCCCAGCGCGGCGACCAGCAGGCCCCCGGCTGGCTCAGGGACTCGTACGACCAGCTCCAGTCGATGGTCTCCACCTCCAGCGAGCAGCACCGCGCCTACCTCGTGGCCTGCATGCACTACACCCGCGAGCTGGCCGCCGAGGCCCACGCCATGGCGCGCGCCGCCGCCCCCCAGAAGGGCCGCCGGCTCGACAAGGACGCCGGCCTCGCCGTCGTCATGGCCCGCGAGCTGACCGACATCTGCGCCCGCCTCGCCGAGGCCGACATCCGCGTCCGCCAGCCCCTCGGCCAGGGCCGCCTCGCCTCCCTCGTGCACTCCATGTACGACCCGGACCACCCCATCGACCACATCCAGGCCATGACCAAGCGCAACGCATGGCCGGCCGAACTGGACGCCGTCGAGCCCACCTACCTCCAGGCCAAGACCCGCGAGTCCCAGACCCGCGCCCCCTGGTGCCACGCCACCGCCTGGGTGAAGGAGTGGCCGATGACCCCCGTCGGCGTCAACTTCCTCGCCCCGCTGCTGGTCCACACCCCCGACGTCATCCGCACCGTCGCCGTCACCATGGACCTCGAACCCACCGAGATCGCCATCGAGCGGATGCTCACGGAGAAGACCAACGACGAGGCCGAGGCCTCCCGCGCCGCCAAGATGAACCGCACCGTCGACCCCCGGGACATCGCCGCCCACGGACGGCTCGACCAGAGGGGTGAAGATCTCGCAAGCGGTGCGGCGGGGGTCAACCTCGTCGGGTACATCACCGTGTCATCGCGTTCACCGGAAGCCCTCGCCCGCGACAAGCGGACCATAAGGGCCTCGGCGGGCAAGTCGTACCTGAAGCTCGAATGGTGCGACCGCGAGCACCACCGCGCCTTCGTCAACACCCTGCCGTTCGCCACCGGCATCCGACGCTAGCTGGAGGGCAGACCCGCCATGCGAGATCCGCTGTCCGCGCTGACGGACGCCTTCACCAGCTTCCTCTTCGGGAAGGTCGAGACCACCCGGCTGCCCGTCCGCACCTCCACCGGCCAGGCCCAGGCCGTGTACCTCCCCACCGCGGCCCCCGGCCTCGGCGACTCCGGCGTGATCATCGGCCGGGAGGTCTACAGCGGCAAGGGCTACATCTACGACCCCTTCCAGCTGTACGGCCAGCAGCTCCCGGCACCCCACTGGCTCGTCCTCGGCGAGTCCGGCAACGGCAAGTCCGCGCTGGAGAAGACGTACGTCCTGCGCCAGCTGCGCTTCCGCGACCGCCAGGTCGTGGTCCTCGACGCCCAGGGCGAGGACGGCGTCGGCGAGTGGAACCTCATCGCTCAGCAGCTGGGGATAACTCCCATCCGCCTCGACCCGGTCGCCGCCGCCGACGGCGGGATCCGGCTCAACCCCCTCGACCCGGCCATCACCACCACCGGGCAGCTCGCGCTGCTGCGCACCATCATCGAGGTCGCGATGGGGCACGGCCTCGACGAGCGGGCCGGCTTCGCGCTCAAGGTCGCGCACGCCTACGTCAACGAGACGATCCTGGACCGCCAGCCCGTCCTCACCGACATCGTCGAGCAGCTCCGCCACCCCGAGGCGGAATCGGCGGAGGCGATGAACGTCGACATAGACGACGTACGCGCCTGGGGCCTGGACGTGGCGCTGGTGCTGGACCGCCTCGTCGACGGCGACCTGCGCGGCATGTTCGACGGTCCGACCACGGTCGGGATCGACCTCGACGCGCCCCTGATCGTCTTCGACCTGTCCCACATCGACCGCAACTCCATCGCCATGCCCATCCTCATGGCGATCGTCGGCGTCTGGCTGGAACACACCTGGATCCGCCCAGACCGGAAGAAACGCATCTTCCTGGTCGAAGAGGCCTGGCACATCATCAACTCGCCCTTCGTCGCACAGCTGTTCCAGCGGCTGCTGAAGTTCGGGCGCCGCCTCGGCCTGTCCTTCGTCGCCGTCGTCCACCACCTGTCCGACGTCGTGGACGGCGCCGCCGCCCGCGAGGCCGCGGCCATCCTCAAGATGGCCTCCACACGGACCATCTACGCCCAGAAGGCGGACGAGGCACGCGCCACCGGACGCGTCCTCGGACTGCCCCGATGGGCGGTCGAGATCATCCCCACCCTCACCCCGGGCATCGCCGTGTGGGACGTCAACGGCAACGTACAGGTCGTCAAACACCTGATCACCGAGGCCGAACGCCCCCTCGTCTACACCGACCGGGCCATGACCGAGTCCTCGGCGCCCGCCGGACACACGCTCCCCGCCGACCTGCTGGCGGCCGAACTGGAGGCGGAGGAACGCGCCATGCTGATCGAGCAGGGGCTGCACGGCGATTCCGCGGAATCCACGGTGGCGTGAGATGCCGAGGGACGCAGCACGGGGGCACACCGGCGGGGGGACGCGCGGAGGGCAGGAGCAGCCCCGGGGCGTCCCCGACGCCCTGCTGGTGGGCCTCCTGGCCTTCCTGCTCGGACTGACCGTCCTGGTCTGGACGGCCACCGGCCTCGCCGCGCTCTTCGCACGCGGCGCCTGGCCGGACGCCGTCACGTTCTCCCGTACGCCCGTCGCCCTGCGGCACCTGGTGGCCCAGCCGCACGACCTGGCCGGCGCCTGGCCGGACACGCCGCCCGCCGCACTCTCCGGCTGGGGCCTCTTCTGGGGCATCCTCATCAGCCAACTGCTGGTGCTGTTCGTGCTGGTGGTCTTCGCCATGGGTGTCCTGGCCCGCCACAAGGCCCGCCGTGCCCTGGGCCGTACGTCGCCGCCGGAGGCGTACGAGCCCCCGCCCGCAGAGCCGTACGAGCCCCGGCACCCGACGCAGACCAAGAGCCCCGCCCCGCCGGTACGCACCCCCGTCCCGGCGCCCGAAGCCCCGGCGGCACCCGCCGCGCAGGAACCCGCGCCCGAGCCCGTACCCGCCCCGCGCCCCGCGGAGGCCCCCGCGGCTGCCCCCACCAGACCCGCGTGGGGCGACGAGGACGACGCCAAGGGCCCCCGGATCCAGTACGCCGGCCCCGAGGACCGCTACCGCGCCGCGGTCCGCCGCATCGCGGAGGCGGAAGGCGCCACCCTCGTCGTGACGTCCTCGCCCGCCCTCTGGGCCGCGACGAAGGACGCCCGGGCCAAGCTCGGCCCCGTCCTCCTGTACGACCCGACGCACCAGTGCGACACCCCGGCCCGGCTCCACTGGCACCCCGGCACCGGCTGCGCCGACCGGGACACCGCGGCCGCCCGGGCGGTCGCCCTGCTGGCCCCCGTACGCCCCCAGGCCCGCATCGACGCGGCCGTGGCCGACACCGCCGAAACGCTCCTGCGCAGCTGGCTGCACGCCGCCGCCCTCGACGACCGGCCCTTCAAGCAGCTGCACCGCTGGGCCCTGGGCGCCGGCACGCAGGAGCCCGTACGCATCCTCCGCACCCACCCCAAGGCCGCCCCCGGCACTGCGGGCGAGCTGGAGAACGCCCTCACCGCGCACCCGGAGCGCCGGGAGATCGCCCGCGAGCTCACCGCACGGGCCCTGTCCGCGATGTCGTCCGTGCACATCAGGGACGCCTGCACCCCGAACCGAACCGATGCGCTGGCCCTGGCATCTTTCCCCGCCGAAGGGGGCACGCTCTACGTGGTGGGTGAGCCCATCGAGGATCCCCGGACCTCTCCCGGAGCGATGCCCCTGCTCACCGCACTCGCGTCAAGCGTGGTCGAGCACGGCCGCCGCATGGCCGCACGGTCATCCGACGGTCGGCTCGACCCACCAATGACCCTGGTGCTGGACGACGTCGCGGCCGTGGCACCCGTGCCGCAGCTGCCCGCACTCCTCTCCCCCGGCGTGGGAGACCCCTCGCTGCCCCTGCTGGCGCTGCTGCGCAGCCGCGAGCAGGCGCGGGCCCGCTGGCCGGGGGCGGAGCTGCCCGAACTGCCGAGCGTCACGCGCGGCTGAGCGCGTACTCGACCTCACGGGCCCCGGTGGTGCCGGGCACGGGCACGGTCTTGCCGGTGGCCGCGAAGCCGAAGCGCCGGTAGAAGGCGGCCGCCCTGGCGTTCTCCTCGTGCACGAAGAGGCGTACGCGCTCCAGCTCGGGCTCCGGCAGGGACCAGGCCCACTCGACGGCCGCGGAGAACAGGGCCTCGATCAGCCCCGTACCGCGGTGCTCGGGCCGCACGTAGACGCCGACCAGGTGCGCCTGGTCCTGCTCGATCGGGTCCTCGAGCACGCTGTCGCTGCCGGCCCGCTCGACGAGCACGCTGACGCTCCCGCCCCAGACGCCGGCGGCGTCCTCGGCGACGAACTGGCGGACCACGTTGCCCGAGGCGGCGCCCTCGGTGCGTTCCTGCCAGAAGGCGTCGGGCCGCGCGGAGGCGGCTTCGTGGGTGTCGAGGAACGCGATGTGGGCGACCGGGTCGGCGAGGGAGGCCAGGCGGATCTCCTTGACCTTCTCCCACTCGTCGGCGCGGACGGGACGTATGACGTGCTGCTGGGCTTCCTTCTGGATCATGCTGTGGATCCTACGCAAACGCAGAAAAGCCCCGCACCTTGATTCTTTCGAATCAAGGTGCGGGGCTTTCCCACAATGATTGTTCGGCGGCGTCCTACTCTCCCACAGGG
>NZ_JBIVZG010000026.1:0-106205 GCF_044759445.1 Streptomyces sp. NPDC101118
AAGCTAAGCCTTTCAGCGCCGATGGTACTGCAGGGGGGACCCTGTGGGAGAGTAGGACGCCGCCGAACAATCATTGTGGGAAAGCCCCGCACCTTCTGGTGCGGGGCTTTTCTGCGTTCTGGGCACGGATGTTCTCCTGTAGGGTCAGGGGGCATCGTTCAAACGTTTCCCAGTGGAGGCCCCCGGGTGGAGGTCCAGGAGACTCGAGTCCAGACGGACCGAATTTTCACCATCCCGAACATCCTGAGCATGGCTCGCCTCGTCGGCGTGCCCCTGTTCCTCTGGCTCATCCTCACCGAGCAGGACGGCTGGGCGCTCTTCGTACTCATGCTCAGCGGCGTGAGCGACTACCTCGACGGAAAGCTCGCCCGGCGCTGGAACCAGATCAGCAACCTCGGCCGGCTGCTCGATCCCGCCGCCGACCGGCTGTACATCGTCTCCACGCTGATCGGCCTCACCTGGCGCGAGATCCTCCCGCTGTGGCTCACCCTCGCACTCTTCGCACGCGAGCTGATGCTCGCCGTCATGGTGCTCATCCTCCGCCGGCACGGCTATCCGCCCCCGCAGGTGAACTTCCTCGGCAAGGCGGCCACGTTCAACCTCATGTACGCCTTCCCGTTGCTTCTCCTGAGTGACGGCACTGGTGCACTCGCGTGGTTGGCGTCCGTTTTCGGATGGGCGTTCGCCGGATGGGGTACAACCCTCTATTGGTGGGCAGGGATCCTTTACGTGGTTCAGGTCCGCCGCCTGGTGAAGGCGGACGCCGCGGCCGACTGAGCCCGCCGCGAAGTCAGTGAAGACTCGCGGGGCTGTTGAGTCCTCGTGGGTGCGGTCGGCTGGACCGTCGTCTCTTCAAGGAGGATTCTTCCGACATGAAGGCCGTCGTGATGGCCGGTGGCGAAGGCACGCGCCTGCGCCCCATGACCTCGAGCATGCCCAAGCCGCTCCTGCCGGTTGCCAACCGGCCGATCATGGAGCACGTCCTCAGGCTCCTGAAGCGGCACGGGCTGAGTGAGACCGTGGTCACCGTTCAGTTCCTCGCCTCCCTCGTCAAGAACTACTTCGGCGACGGCGAGGAACTCGGCATGGAGCTCACCTATGCCCACGAGGAGAAGCCACTCGGCACCGCCGGAAGCGTGAAGAACGCCGAGGACGCTCTCAAGGACGACGCTTTCCTGGTGATCTCCGGCGATGCGCTCACCGACTTCGACCTCACCGACCTGATCCGGTTCCACAAGGAAAAGGGCGCGCTGGTCACGGTCTGTCTGACCCGGGTGCCCAATCCGCTGGAATTCGGCATCACCATCGTCGACGAGGCGGGCAAGGTCGAGCGGTTCCTGGAGAAGCCGACGTGGGGACAGGTGTTCTCGGACACCGTGAACACCGGCATCTACGTCATGGAGCCCGAGGTCTTCGACTACGTGGACCCCGACGTTTCCGTCGACTGGTCCGGTGACGTCTTCCCGCAGCTCATGAAGGAAGGCCGGCCCATCTACGGCTACATCGCCGAGGGCTACTGGGAGGACGTCGGCACCCACGAGAGCTACGTCAAGGCACAGGCCGACGTGCTCGAGGGCCGCGTCGAGGTCGACACGGACGGCTTCGAGATCTCTCCCGGGGTCTGGATCGCGGAAGGTGCCGAGGTCCACCCGGACGCGGTGCTCCGCGGCCCCCTCTACATCGGCGACTACGCCAAGGTCGAGGCCGGCGCCGAGATCCGCGAGCACACCGTCGTCGGCTCGAACGTGGTCGTGAAGAGCGGCGCCTTCCTGCACAGGGCCGTCGTCCACGACAACGTGTACATCGGGCCGCACAGCAACCTCCGCGGCTGCGTGATCGGCAAGAACACCGACATCATGCGCGCCGCGCGGATCGAGGACGGCGCGGTCATCGGCGACGAGTGCCTGGTCGGCGAGGAGTCGATCGTCCAGGGCAACGTCCGCGTCTACCCCTTCAAGACCGTCGAGGCCGGCGCCTTCGTCAACACCTCGGTCATCTGGGAGTCCCGCGGCACCGCCCACCTCTTCGGAGCCCGGGGCGTCTCCGGCATCCTCAACGTCGAGATCACCCCCGAGCTCGCCGTGCGGCTGGCAGGCGCCTACGCCACCACGCTCAAGAAGGGCGCGACCGTCACCACGGCCCGCGACCACTCCCGGGGCGCCCGCGCGCTCAAGCGGGCCGTGATCTCGGCGCTCCAGGCCAGCGCGATCGACGTACGCGACCTGGAGAACGTGCCGCTGCCGGTGGCCCGCCAGCAGACCGCCCGCGGCAGTGCCGGCGGGATCATGCTGCGGACCACTCCGGGTGTGCCGGACTCGGTCGACATCATGTTCTTCGACGAACGCGGTGCGGACCTCTCCCAGGCGGGGCAGCGGAAGCTGGACCGGGTGTACGCGCGCCAGGAGTACCGGCGTGCCTTCCCGGGCGAGATCGGCGACCTGCAGTTCCCGTCCAGCGTCTTCGACTCGTACACCGGGTCGCTGCTGCGGCGGGTGGACACCACCGGCATCGCGGACTCGGGGCTCAAGGTCGTCGTCGACGCCTCCAACGGCAGCGCCGGCCTCGTCCTGCCCAGCCTCCTCGGCCGGCTCGGCGTCGACGCCCTGACCATCAACCCGGGCCTCGACGAGTCGCGGCCCACCGAGACCGCCGAGTCCAGGCGCTCCGGCCTGGTCAGGCTCGGCGAGATCGTGGCCTCCGCGCGTGCGGCGTTCGGCGTCCGCTTCGACCCGGTCGGCGAGCGGATCTCGCTGGTCGACGAGCGGGGGCGGATCATCGAGGACGACCGGGCCCTGCTGGTCCTGCTCGACCTGGTCGCGGCGGAGCGGCGCAGCGGCAAGGTGGCGCTGCCGGTCACCACGACCCGCATCGCCGAGCAGGTGGCGGCGTACCACGGGACGCAGGTCGAGTGGACGACGACCTCGCCCGACGACCTGACGCGGGTCGGGCGGGCCGAGACGACGATCTTCGGCGGTGACGGCAAGGGCGGTCTGATCGTCCCCGAGTTCAGCAGCGTCTTCGACGGTGCCGCGGCGTTCGTCCGGCTGATCGGCCTGGTCGCGCGGACGCAGCTCACGCTGAGCCAGATCGACGCCCGGATACCGCGAGCCCACGTCCTCAAGCGGGACCTGGCCACGCCCTGGGCCGTCAAGGGGCTGGTCATGCGCCGGGTGGTCGAGGCCGCCGGCGACCGTGCCGTGGACACGACGGACGGCGTACGGGTCGTCGAGGCCGACGGGCGGTGGGCGCTGGTTCTGCCCGACCCGGCGGAGGCCGTGACGCACCTGTGGGCGGAGGGTCCCGACGACGCCTCCGCGCAGGCCCTGCTCGACGAGTGGTCGTCCGTGGTGGAGGGCGCCGGTCACCAGGGCGGCTGACCCCGGGGCCGGGGCGGCCGACGCGGCCGCCCCGGCCCGTACCGGGGGCGCATTCGGTGCCGGGCCCTGCGACGTGCGACGATGTGCCGCATGTCGCAGCCGCCCAACAACAGGAGCTCGGCCCCGGGGCCGTCGCGCCCGGACGCCTCCATGTCGCTGCTGACGCACGTGATGGACCACAGCCTCGACGAGGGCTATGCCGAGGCTTCCGCCCGCCGGGCGGCCGAGGGGACCGCGGGGCTGCCGCGCACCCTCAAGGCGAAACTCGCGCTCGCGGCCGGTCTCGTGCTGGCGGCGATGGTCGTCACGCTCGGCGCGGCGCAGGCGCGGATAGAGGCTCCGGTGCTCGCCAAGGAGCGCGAGGAGCTGATCGACCGGGTCGAGCGGGCGAACGCCGACGCCGACGGCCTGGAGAAGGAGATCGAGTCGCTGCGCACCGACGTCTCGGGACGTCAGCGGGCGGCGCTCAAGCAGCACGGCGGGGACCAGGGCGAACTGGTCGCCCTCCTGTCCGGGGCCACCGAGGTGCGGGGCCCCGGCCTGAAGCTGGTCGTGGACGACGCCAAGGACGCCGAGCAGGGCGGCGGGGGACCGCGCGAGAGCGCCGGGTTCTCCGACACCGGGCGGGTGCGTGACCGCGACATGCAGCGGATCGTCAACGGACTGTGGCAGGCGGGGGCGGAGGCCGTGTCCATCAACGGGCAGCGGCTGACCTCCCTGTCGGCCATCCGGGCAGCGGGTGACGCGATACTGGTCGACAACAAGCCGCTGGTACCGCCGTACGAGGTGCTGGCGGTGGGGGAGAAGAACCGGCTCCGCACGGACTTCCAGGACAGCGTCGACGGTCAGTATCTGCACGTGCTCCAGGAGAACTACGGCATCCGTTACACCGTCTCCACTGAAGACGACGTACGGCTTCCGGCGGCGTCCAGCCTGACCGTACGCACAGCAGAACCGAAGAAGGGTGCATCGTGATCGCCGTACTGGGCCTCGTGGTGGGAGTGGTGGTCGGACTTCTCGTCCGGCCCGAGGTGCCGGCCGTCGTCGAGCCCTACCTGCCGATCGCCGTCGTGGCGGCGCTCGACGCCGTGTTCGGCGGCCTGCGGGCGATGCTGGACGGGATCTTCGTCGACAAGGTCTTCGTCGTGTCGTTCCTGTCCAACGTGGTCGTCGCCGCGCTGATCGTGTTCCTCGGCGACAAGCTGGGCGTCGGCGCCCAGCTGTCGACGGGCGTGGTCGTCGTCCTCGGCATCCGCATCTTCTCCAACGCGGCCGCCATCCGCCGGCACGTGTTCCGGGCGTGAGGCCGATGAGTACGGAGAACCCCCAGAACCCCCAGGATCCGGAGAGCCCGGAGCCTGCGGAGAACGGCGTCCCGGCCGGCCCCGGCGAGGAGCGCCCGGCCCCCGAGGAGACCGGCCGCCAGCGGCTGGCCGCGGGGCTGTGGCCGCCGCGGGTGACGCGCGCCCAACTGGTCGTCGCGCTGCTGCTGTTCGTGCTGGGTCTGGGGCTCGCGATCCAGGTGCGGTCCAACAGCGATTCGAGCGCGCTGCGCGGTGCCCGCCAGGAGGACCTGGTCCGCATCCTGGACGAGCTGGACGGGCGTACCAAGCGCCTGGAGGACGAGAAGCAGCGGCTGGAGGACCAGCGCAGGGAGCTGGAGAACTCCTCCGACCAGGCCGAGGAGGCCCGTAAGCAGACCATCGAGAAGGAGCGCCAACTCGGCATCCTGGCGGGCACGGTGGCGGCCGAGGGGCCGGGCATCACGCTGCGGGTGATCGACCCGAAGAACCTGATCGAGTCGGACATGCTGCTGGACGCGATCCAGGAGCTGCGCGCCGCGGGTGCGGAGGCGATCCAGGTCAACGGCGTCCGGGTGGTCGCCGACACGTACTTCTCCGACGCGGACGGCGGCGGGGTCGCCGTGGACGGTCGGAAGATCACACCGCCGTACGAGTTCAAGGTCATCGGCAAGCCGCAGGACCTCGAACCCGCCCTCAACATCCCCGGCGGGGTCATCCAGACGCTCGAGAAGGAGCAGGCCACCGCCATGGTGACCCGATCGGCCAAGATCGTCGTAGATGCCTTGCGGGCGGCGAAGCAGCCTGACTACGCTCGGTCGTCATCGTCATGAGGAACGCCAGGGGACGCGGCGGGCTGTGGTGCTCCCCACGCGGGCGGGTGCTTGCGGGGGGTCGGCGCACCGATAGGGCGGTGCGTGGTGGAAACTGTCTGGTGGTTACGGACGTTGTGAGAATGTCCGGGTCGGCAGGTGTGTGCATTCAGGATCCCTGCCCCACGGGCGGGTCTGTTTCAGTCAAGGGGAATCGCCCGTGAAGTTGTTTGAGAAGTTGTTCGGCAAGAAGGCGCGTGAGGACAGCGGCAAGCACCGCGCCGCCCGCGCCGATGAGCTGCAGGAGCAGGGCGACCGCCCGCTGTTCCGCGACGAGGTCGCCGGATCGGGCGACAATTCGGGCGCGTCGTCCGTTGACCCGGCCGGGTCCGGGCGCATAGGTTTCGGTGAACCATCAACCTCTAGTACGGGTGGAGGGTTCGCCCCCGATCCGTACGCAACCCATGCCTCCGCGGGTCAGCCGCGGCGCGAGGAGCCGTCCATGTTGGTGTGCGGCAGGTGCGGGCACCGCAATGGCGAGGACAGCCGTTTCTGCTCGAACTGCGGCGCACCGCTGCGGCCGGGTCTGACGCCGGAGCGTGCCTCGGAGACCACGTCGACCATCTCGATCTCCGGTCTCGAGGCCTACGAGGCGGAGGCGACCGGGCAGACGCTCGCGCCCTCCCTCTCGCCGGAGGCCCAGGCCGCGGTGGACGCCCTGCCCCCGGGCTCGGCGCTGCTGATCGTCCGGCGCGGCCCCAACTCGGGCAGCCGCTTCCTGCTGGACGGCGAGCTGACCACGGCGGGCCGGCACCCGCAGAGCGACATCTTCCTGGACGACGTCACCGTCTCCCGGCGGCACGTCGAGTTCCGCAGGGGCCAGGACGGACGCTTCACCGTGGCCGACGTCGGCAGCCTGAACGGCACGTACGTCAACCGTGAGCCGATCGACTCGGTCGCGCTCAACAACGGCGACGAGGTGCAGATCGGCAAGTACCGACTGGTCTTCTACGCGAGCCAGCGAGGCATCTGACTCCCCCGGACGACATCGGGGGAATCCCCACCAGGGAAGGTCCATGCTGCGTACACCGACGGGCGGTGCCGGAAACGGCACCGCCGGCTCGGTCGGGCGGCTGGTGAGCATCGGGACGGTGCTCAACCTGCTGCGTGACGAGTTCCCCGAAGTCACCATTTCCAAGATCCGTTTCCTGGAGGCCGAGGGGCTCGTCGAGCCCCGGCGCACACCCTCGGGCTACCGCAAGTTCAGCCCCGACGACGTCGAGCGGCTGGCCCGGATCCTGCGCCTCCAGCGCGACCACTACCTGCCCCTGAAGGTGATCCGCGAGCAGCTGGACGCGATCGACCGGGGCGAGCAGGTGCGCATCCCCGCGCCTTCCCCGCAGGGCGACCCGGTGGTGTCCGCCGCCGAGGCCGGCGCCGTGCGGGCCACGGTGGCCCGGGTCGGCCGCGCCGAGCTCCTCGCCGCCGCCGAGGTGGACGAGGCCCAGCTGGCCGAGTGGGAGTCGTACGGGCTGATCGCCGAGACCCCGGGCGGCGGCTTCGACGCCGAGGCCGTCACCGTCGCCAGGCTGGTGGCCGATCTCGGCCGGTACGGTCTCGAGCCGCGTCACCTGCGCGCCATGAAGGCCGCCGCCGACCGGGAGGCCGGCTTGGTCGAACAGGTGGTGGCACCCCTGCGGCGGCACCGGAACCCGCAGACCAGGGCGCATGCCGAGGCCACCGTGCGGGAGCTGGCGGGACTGTCCGTACGCCTGCACGAGGCGCTGGTCCGGACCGCTCTCGGGGTACGTCTGCACTGATCTTGGGCGGTCCCGACTACCCAAACCCACGCGGCAGGTCCTAGGGTTGCTGTGTGAACGAGCTCGACGTCGTGGGTGTCCGGGTGGAAATGCCCTCCAACCAGCCGATCGTGCTCCTGCGCGAAGTGGGAGGCGACCGTTACCTCCCCATTTGGATCGGTCCAGGGGAGGCGACCTCCATCGCCTTGGCCCAGCAGGGGATGGCCCCTGCCAGGCCGCTGACCCACGACCTCTTCAAGGACGTGCTGGAAGCGCTGGGCGAGGAGATCAGCGAGGTCCGCATCACGGACCTGCGGGAAGGCGTCTTCTACGCCGAGCTGGTCTTCGCCAGCGGGGTGGAGGTGAGCGCACGCCCCTCCGACGCCATAGCGCTGGCCCTGCGCACCGGATCGCCGATCTACGGCAGTGACCGCGTGCTGGACGACGCCGCGATCGCGATTCCGGACGAGCAGGAGGACGAGGTCGAGAAGTTCCGGGAGTTCCTGGACCAGATCTCGCCCGAGGACTTCGGCACCGGCACGCAGTGACCCGACCTCAAGGGAACCTCAAGTCATTCGAGTAGCCTTTCCCCGCGGAGGGGTACGGGAAACCACTCTCAGGGTGATTATCACTCGGCGTGCCGAGTGTGGCGATCGTTGACGCACCCCTGGTGACTGCCTACCGTCGAGATGGCAGGTCAAGGACGGAGGGTCGGCGTGAGAATCAGCGGCGACGGTACGACCGGGGGCATCCCCGCGCGCGGTCCGGGGGAGGGCGGGGCGTACCCGCTGTACGGCGGTGCGGTGGGCTCCGCGCGCCGTCTTCCGGAACCCACGGTGGTCAACGAGGACCCGGCATCCGAGGAGATCGGCTACCGGGGGCCGACCGCCTGTGCCGCAGCGGGCATCACGTACCGGCAGCTCGACTACTGGGCGCGCACCGGGCTGGTCGAGCCCAGCGTGCGCCCCGCGTACGGATCCGGCACGCAGCGGCTGTACAGCTTCCGCGACGTCGTCGTCCTCAAGATCGTCAAGCGCTTCCTCGACACCGGGGTCGCGCTGCAGAACATCCGCACCGCCGTCCAGCACCTGCGGAACCGGGGCTTCGCCGATCTGGAGCGCATGACGCTCATGAGCGACGGTGCCACGGTCTACGAGTGCACCTCGCCGGACGAGGTCGTGGACCTGCTCCAGGGCGGGCAGGGCATCTTCGGTATCGCCGTGGGCGTGGTCTGGCGCGACGTGGAGCACGCGCTGTCCCAGCTGCACGGCGAGCGCGTCGACACGGGCGAGACGCTGATCGGCCACAACCCGGCCGACGAGCTCGCCAGGCGGCGGAACAGGGCCGGGTAGCGAACGGCCCGGACACGGGTACGAGCGTTCCGGGCCGTTGTCAGTGGCGTAGGGCAGCATCGGGGCCGTGAGAGCCGCGCCCACCATCCTGCATCTGGACATGGATGCGTTCTTCGCCGCCGCCGAGCAGGCGGCGAAGCCGAGCCTGCGCGGGAAGCCCGTGATCGTGGGCGGCCTCGGGCCGCGCGGAGTGGTGTCCACCGCGTCCTACGAGGCGCGGCGGTTCGGCGTCCACTCGGCGATGCCGATGGCCCAGGCCCGCCGGCTCTGCCCCAACGGCGCGTACCTGGTGCCGCGCTTCTCCCTCTACCGCTCGGTGAGCGAGCAGGTCATGGCACTGCTGCGGGAGCTGTCCCCGCTCGTGGAGCCGCTGAGCCTGGACGAGGCGTTCGTGGACCTGGAGGCGGGCGGGGTCGCCTTCGACGAGCCGTCGGCCAGGGCGGTGGGTGAGCGGCTGCGGGCCGACATCAGGGAGGTGACCGGCCTCAGCGGGTCCGTGGGGCTGGCCGGCTCCAAGATGCTGGCCAAGATCGCTTCGGAGCAGGCCAAGCCGGACGGGATGGTGCTGATCCGGCCCGGGACGGAGCGGGAGCTGCTGGCGCCGATGCCGGTGCGGACGCTGCCCGGGGTGGGCCCGGCGACCGGGGAGCACCTGAGGCGGGCCGGGATGACCACGGTGGGGGAGCTGGCCGGCGCGGGTGAGGACGAGCTGGTGCGGCTGCTGGGGCGGGCGCACGGGGTGGCGCTGTACCGCATGGCGCTGGGTCTGGACGACCGGGCGGTGGTGGCGGAGCGGGACGCGAAGTCCGTGTCCGTCGAGGACACGTTCGACGTGGACTTGCACGACCGGATGCGGATCAGGTTCGAGGTCCAGCGGCTGGCCGACCGGTGCGTGGAGCGGCTGCGGGGCTCGGGGCACTCCGGGCGGACCATCGTGCTCAAGGTGCGCCGGTACGACTTCTCGACGCTGACCCGCTCGGAGACCCTGCGGGGGCCCACGGACGACCCGGCGGTGGTCAGGGAGGCCGCGCTGCGGCTGCTCGACGCCGTGGACACCACGGGCGGGGTGCGGCTGCTGGGGGTCGGGGTCTCGGGCCTCGCGGACTACACGCAGGAGGACCTCTTCGCGCAGGCCGCCGAGGAGGGGCGGGATGCCGCGGAAGAGCCCCGGGAAGGGGCGCCGGAGGCCCTGGGAGGCGCCGAGGGGGACACCCCGGCACACCAGTCCGGGGTGCCGGCGGAGCGGCGCTGGCCGGCCGGGAGTGACGTCCGGCACATCGAGTACGGGGCGGGATGGGTGCAGGGCAGCGGGGTGGGGAGGGTCACGGTGCGGTTCGAGGAGCCCGGTTCGGAGCGGCCGGGGAGGGTCCGTACGTTCCTGGTCGACGATCCGGAGCTGGCGCCGGCCGAGCCGCTGCCGCTGGTCGACCCCGAGCGCGCCGGAGCCCGGGCCGCGCGGCGGGAGGCCGCGGCGGCCGGGGTTCCGGGGCGGGACGGGCGTACCGCGGAGGCGGCGGGGCGTACGACCGCGGGGGCGGGCCGTGCCGCCGGCGGGGCGTCCCGGGAGGGGGCGGGGGCGGGTGCCGGTCAGGCCTCCTCGGAGCCCGCCAGGCGGCCGAAATCGCGGTCGGGGGGCGGTGGGGAGGCGAGTTCTCCGGGGAGCGAGACGTCCAGCCCGTAGTGGTGGTAGAGCTGGAGTTCCTGTTCCGGGGAGAGGTGGCGGCCCACGCCGAAGTCAGGGGCGTCCTTGATCAGGGCGCGGTCGAAGGGCACGTGCAGGGTGCCGGAGACCACCTCGCTGGGCTCCAGGGGGACGAAGGCGTCCCGGCTGAAGAGTCCGGTACGGACGGCGGCCCACTCCGGCTCACCGGTGGCGTCGTCGAGGTAGACCTCGTCGATGGTGCCGATCTTGGTGCCGTTGCGGTCGAACGCCTTGCGGCCGATCAGGCTGCGCGGATCGATGTCGGTCTGCACGGTCCCTCCATTTGGTCGCAACTCCTCCGTTACGACTACAAAAGTGCATATTCGAAGAGGGGGCCACTCGAGGGAGCCCCGGAGACCTCGCTGGTAGTCTGGTTTCCGGCTGCTGACCCCGTGCGGGAGAGTCCTCCGATCGAGTCGCGAAAGGCTCACCCGGTGGCGCCGAAGGAGCAAATCCTCCCCGGAATCTCTCAGGCAGACGTACCGCTCGGACGAGGCCACTCTGGAAAGCAGGGCGGGCGTCGGACGTGCTCCGGAACCCCTCCTCACCGACGGTGAAAGCCGGCGACCCCTCGTGGAGCGCCGGTGAAGCTCTCAGGTTGAGATGACAGAGGGGGAGGCCGTCCGGGTGCCCGCGCCGTGGCACCCCTCGCAGGTCGTCAGACCAGGAGGCCTCCGCCCATGACCGCCAGTCGTACTCCGCTCTCCCACCTGGAGCGCGGTATTCCCTTCGAGCAGCGCCACATCGGCCCCGACACCGAGGCCCAGGCCAAGATGCTCGCCCAGGTCGGCTACGGCTCGCTCGACGAGCTCACGGCGGCCGCTGTGCCTGACGTGATCAAGAGCGCCGAGGCCCTGAACCTCCCCGGCGCCCGCACCGAGGCCGAGGTGCTGGCCGAGCTGCGCGACCTCGCCTCCCGCAACGAGGTGCTGGCCCCGATGATCGGTCTGGGCTACTACGGCACCTTCACGCCGCCGGTGATCCTGCGCAACGTCATGGAGAACCCGGCCTGGTACACCGCGTACACGCCGTACCAGCCCGAGATCTCGCAGGGCCGCCTCGAGGCCCTGATCAACTTCCAGACCGTGGTCGCCGACCTCACCGGCCTGCCCACCTCGGGCGCCTCGCTGCTCGACGAGGGCACCGCGGCCGCCGAGGCCATGACGCTGGCCCGCCGTGTCGGCAAGGTCAAGGGCGGGGTCTTCCTCGTCGACGCCGACGCGCTGCCGCAGACCATCGCCGTCATCGAGACCCGCGCCGAGCCCACCGGCATCGAGGTCCTCGTCGCCGACCTCTCCGAGGGCATCCCGGCCGAGGCCGTCGAGCGCGGCGTCTACGGCGTGCTCATCCAGTACCCGGGCGCCTCCGGCGCGGTCCGCGACATCAAGCCGCTGATCGACCAGGCCCACGAGCTCGGCGCGATCGTCACCGTCGCCGCCGACCTGCTCGCCCTCACCCTGCTCGCCTCCCCGGGCTCCCTCGGCGCGGACATCGCCGTCGGCACCACCCAGCGCTTCGGCGTCCCGATGGGCTTCGGCGGCCCGCACGCCGGCTACATGGCCGTCCAGGAGAAGCACGCCCGCTCCCTGCCCGGCCGCCTGGTCGGCGTCTCCGTCGACGCGGACGGCAACAAGGCGTACCGCCTGGCGCTCCAGACCCGCGAGCAGCACATCCGCCGCGAGAAGGCCACCAGCAACATCTGCACCGCGCAGGTGCTCCTCGCCGTCATGGCCGGCATGTACGCGGTCTACCACGGCCCGGACGGCCTGAAGCAGATCGCCCAGCGCACCCACCGCTATGCCGCCATCCTGGCCGCGGGCCTCACCGCCGCCGGTGTGGAGCTGGTCCAGGGCGCGTTCTTCGACACCCTCACCGCGCGCGTCCCCGGCCGCGCCGCCGAGGTCGTCGCCGCCGCCCGCCAGGGCGGGGTCAACCTGCACCTGGCCGACGCCGACCACGTGTCGATCTCCTGTGACGAGACCACCGGCCGCGAGCAACTCGCCGCCGTGTGGTCCGCCTTCGGTGCCGAGGGCGACGTCGAGGCGCTGGACGCCGCCACCGCGGACGCCCTGCCGGAGGCGCTGCTGCGCACCGACGAGTACCTGACCCACCCGGTCTTCCACCAGCACCGCTCCGAGACCGCGATGCTGCGCTACCTGCGCAAGCTCTCGGACAAGGACTACGCGCTGGACCGCGGCATGATCCCGCTGGGCTCCTGCACCATGAAGCTCAACGCGACCACCGAGATGGAGGCGGTGACCTGGCCCGAGTTCGGCCAGCTGCACCCCTTCGCGCCGATCGACCAGGCCCAGGGCTACGCCACGCTCATCAACGAGCTGGAGGAACGTCTCTGCGAGGTCACCGGCTACGACAAGGTCTCCATCCAGCCGAACGCGGGTTCACAGGGTGAGCTGGCCGGTCTGCTCGCCGTCCGCGCCTACCACCGTGCGAACGGCGACGAGCAGCGCACCATCTGCCTCATCCCGTCCTCCGCGCACGGCACCAACGCCGCCAGCGCGGTCATGGCCGGCATGAAGGTCGTCGTGGTCAAGACCGCCGACGACGGCGAGGTCGACGCCGAGGACCTGCGCGCCAAGATCGAGCAGTACCGCGACGAGCTCGCCGTGCTGATGATCACCTACCCGTCCACGCACGGTGTGTTCGAGGAGCACGTCGCCGACATCTGCGCCCAGGTGCACGACGCCGGCGGCCAGGTGTACGTCGACGGCGCCAACCTGAACGCCCTGGTCGGCCTCGCCAAGCCGGGTCACTTCGGCGGCGACGTCTCGCACCTGAACCTGCACAAGACCTTCTGCATCCCGCACGGCGGCGGCGGCCCGGGCGTCGGCCCGGTCGCGGTCCGGTCCCACCTGGCCCCGTACCTGCCGAACCACCCGCTCCAGCCCACCGCGGGCCCGGAGACCGGTGTCGGCCCGATCTCGGCCGCCCCGTGGGGCTCGGCCGGCATCCTGCCGATCTCCTGGTCGTACGTGCGCCTGATGGGCGGCGAGGGCCTCAAGCGCGCCACCCAGGTGGCCGTGCTCGGCGCCAACTACATCGCCAAGCGCCTGGAGCCGCACTTCCCGGTGCTGTACACCGGCCCGGCCAACCTGGTCGCGCACGAGTGCATCATCGACCTGCGCCCGCTGTCGAAGTCGACCGGCGTCTCGGTGGACGACATCGCCAAGCGCCTCATCGACTACGGCTTCCACGCGCCGACCATGTCCTTCCCGGTGGCCGGCACGCTCATGATCGAGCCGACCGAGTCCGAGGACCTGATCGAGCTCGACCGCTTCTGCGACGCGATGATCGCCATTCGCGCCGAGATCGAGCGGGTCGCCTCCGGCGAGTGGCCGGCGGACGACAACCCGCTGCACAACGCCCCGCACACCGCGGCGGCGCTGGGCGGCGAGTGGAACCACCCGTACACCCGTGACGAGGCGGTCTTCCCGGCCGGTGTCAACGCCGCAGAGAAGTACTGGCCGCCGGTGCGCCGCATCGACGGTGCCTTCGGCGACCGGAACCTGGTCTGCTCCTGCCCGCCGCTGGACGAGTACGACAACTGACCGGTGAGCGGCGTCCGTAGGCCGCCGCACCTCGGCTGACGACGAAGGGGCCGGCCCGGAGGGAGAACCTCCGGGCCGGCCCCTTCGTCGTGGCCCCGTGCCGGGTCGCCCCGGCCCCGTACTCGGCCGCCGCGGCCCGTGCTCAGGCCGCCTTGGCCCCGTGCTCAGGCCGCCTTGGCCACCGCGAGCGGGCGGTGCGGCGCGATGATCTGGCCGTCCGGCAGCAGCTCACCGGTGTCCTCGAAGACGACGACGCCGTTGCACAGCAGGCTCCAGCCCTGCTCCGGGTGGTGCGCCACGAGCTGGGCGGCCTCCCGGTCGGCTGAGTCGGCTGAAGGGCAGGCAGGCTGGTGCTGGCACATGGATGCGTTCTTTCGCTGCGGTGTGGTGAGTGTCGTCCTGCGGCTCGAATCGGTGTTCATGGCCGCCCCCCGTCAATCGGTCGGTCAGTTCCCCAGTGGGGTCTTCCCGCCGGAGCGGGAGCAGGACCCCAGTGTTGCCCTACGGAGGTCGGTCCGCAGGGATTTCCTGGCAGCTGTCCTCACTGATTGATGACGCATCACCCTTGCGGGCGGTTCAGCCCAACTACCCTGTCTCTTCGGATGGTTCACGGATGGTCCGGGCGGACTAGCCCGAATGGCGCAACCGGGTCAGGCAGGTGTGGCCAGGGCGGGCGGTGCCAGCCGGTGGGTCAGTACGGGCAGCAGTTCGGACACCGGGTGCGGGCGGTACGCGGCGATCCCCGGCGGGGCCGGGGCCAGCGGCACCAGCAGGTCCGCCGCGGCGGGCAGGCCCGAGGCCGCGTCCGCACCGGCCGAGCCGTGCAGCCACAGGGTGAGCATGTACAGCTCCGGTACGGACAGCAGGCGCGCCTGGTAGTGGCCGGCCACCGACTCGGCCTGGCGCAGGGCGCGTTCGGTCGCGGCGACGTAGGGGCCCTCGAAGAAGTGGGAGAAGGCCCACCCGTCGGGCGTGAGCATGGTGTCCGCCGCTGCCACGAACCGGTCGCCGCCGCGGATCAGGAAGCGCCAGCCGGTGAGCCGGGTGCGGGGCGGGCGGCCCCCGGCGGTGACGCGGTCCAGGACGTGCACCGGCAGCGGCAGCTCGGCGGTGACCTGGCCGCCCCGGAGCGCGCGCAGGGCCGGGGTGTGCGCCTCGTGGACGGCCGCGGGGGACCGGAGTGCCGCGAGGACGCTGCGCAGGGCGGGCGCGGGGGCCGGGGGGACATGCAGCGGCATAGTGGGTCGCCTCTCACATGGGAGGTGTGGAACGGGGCAGGTGCGGACGGCGCTGTCGCATTCTGGGGCCAGAGGGGGGCTGTGGGGCAATGGCCGGGCGCCAACTCTCTGCCTCGTTTGCGGAGTTTATACGACATGTGTTCACACAGTGTTTCGGCTAGCTGTCCCGCCCATTGCGGGCAAGGCGCTTACCGGTCCCGCTGTCGTGGATTTGATGCCGCGTGCTCGCGCGATTCGCTCGTTGACCTCGGAGATTACCGGAAGGGGGCTCGGCTGAAAAGCGGTGGTCGTATAAAGCGGCACGGGCACAAGGTAATTGCGGGTTGCCGTATTTCTCTGTCACATGCCGGAGGGAGGTGCCGAAGCGCCGCTTCGGCCAAACCGGCGCACGCTCCCCGCCACAAGCGCCCGCGCGGCGTTATCGATCACCGCCCCGGGGCATCATCGACCGTGACGCGGGCCCCGGGCCCGCCATTCGAGGAGGGACGCTTCGATGGGGGAGAAGGTCGTGGCAGGCGGATTCGACCTGTCCGATCGGCAACGGTACCGGAGGAAGCTCCACGAGTGCCTAGAGGGACTGGGGCGACTTCTGGCGGAGAAGAGGTTCGATCGTCCCAAGAATCTGATGGGGCTGGAGATCGAGCTGAATCTCGCGGGTCCCGACGGGCTGCCGCGAATGATGAATGCGCAGGTGCTGGACCGAATAGCGAGTCCGGATTTCCAGACGGAACTCGGCATGTTCAACCTGGAAGTGAACATCGTCCCGCACCGCCTGGACGGCCGGGTATTCGACCGGCTCGTCGAAGAACTGAGCACCGGGCTCGGATATGCCCACCGGATGGCCGCCGAGATCGACGCGGGCGTGGTGATGATCGGAATCCTGCCGACCATCGCGCACGCCGACGTCGTCACGGCCAACCTGTCGGACGTGGACCGCTACTCGCTGCTCAACGAGCAGATCGTCACGGCCCGGGGCGAGGACTTCACCCTCGACATCGAGGGGGTCGAGCGGCTGAGCTGCACCTCGACCTCGATCGTCCCCGAAGCGGCCTGCACCTCGGTGCAGTTGCACCTCCAGGTCACCCCGGCGCGCTTCGCCGCGGTGTGGAACGCGGCGCAGTGCGTCACCGCGGCCCAGATCGCCGTCGGCGCCAACTCCCCCTTCCTCTTCGGCCGCGAGCTGTGGCGCGAGTCCCGGCCCCCGCTGTTCACGCAGGCCACCGACACCAGGCCGCCGGAGCTCCAGGCCCAGGGCGTGCGGCCGCGCACCTGGTTCGGCGAGCGGTGGGTGGAGTCCGCGTACGAGCTCTTCGAGGAGAACGTGCGCTTCTTCCCGGCGCTGCTGCCCATCTGCGACGAGGAGGAACCGCTGCGCGTCCTCGCCGAGGGCGGGGTGCCCCGGCTCCAGGAGATGGTGCTGCACAACGGCACGGTCTACCGCTGGAACCGGCCGGTGTACGGGGTCGCCGACGGCAAGCCGCACCTGCGGGTGGAGAACCGGGTGCTGCCGGCCGGCCCGACGGTGGTCGACGTGGTCGCCAACGCCGCCTTCTACTACGGGCTGGTGCGCACCCTGGCCGAGGAGCCGCGCCCGGTGTGGACCCGGATGCCGTTCGCCGAGGCGGAGGCCAACTTCGACGCCGCCTGCCGCTACGGCATCGACGCACGGTTGCGCTGGCCCCGCAAGGGCCGTGGCGGGGGCCTCGCCAGTGTGCCGGCCGCCACCCTGGTCCTCGACGAACTGCTGCCGATGGCCGCGGCGGGCCTGGACGCCTGGGGGATTGAGCCGGCCGACCGGGACCGTTACCTCGGCATCATCGAGGAGCGGTGCCGCCGCCGGGCCAACGGAGCCACCTGGCAGGTCGAGACGTACCACCGGGCCCGCTCCGCCGGCATGCGCCGGGACCAGGCGCTCGCCGCGCTGACCCGCCGCTACGCCGAACTCAGCCACCGCGGGGACCCGGTGCACACCTGGCCGGTCGGCCTGCCCGACGAGGAGCCGGCCGCAGCGGCGGCGGTCAGCCGCGCCCGACGGCCGTGATCGCCTTCAGGATCACCGTGTGGATCTGGGTGGGGTCGCTGACGCGGTAGGCGGCCCCGCCCGTGGCGGCGGCGATCGGCCCGAGTTCCCGCACGTCCGCGTCCGGGCCGATCGCGAGGGCGATCAGCGGCACGGGGCGCTCGGGATCCGCCAGCGCCTTCAGCTGCGCCACCAGCGCTTCGCGGGAGACGGAGCCCGGGTCCTCGTTCACGCCGTCGGTGAGGATGACCAGCGCGTTGAACTTGCCGCGGGCGTACGAGTCCCGCGCCGCCCGGTACGCGGCGAGCGTGGTGTCGTACAGGCCGGTGGCGCCGTCCGGTTCGGGGCTGAGGCCGTTGAAGGCGGCCACCAGCCGCTGCTGCTGGGTGGACCCGTCGGCGGCGCGCTCGCCGAGGCGGGCGGTCGGCACCAGCTCGCGGTAGTCGCGTTCGCCGTCGAGGCGGGTGGCGAACTCCCACAGTCCCACCTCGTCCTCGGGGGTGAAGGTGGCGAGGCCCTGCAGGAGCGAGGCGCGGGTGACCTCCATGCGGGAGCTGTCGCCGTGCCCGGGCACCGGCGCCGCCATCGAGCCGGAGGCGTCGACCACCGTGGTCAGCCGGGCGGCCTGCACCGTGATCGTCCACATCGCCAGGGCCTCCTGCACCTCCTTGGCGGTGGGCGGCTGGGTGAGCGTGGCCGAGGCGGGCTGCGCCGCGTCCCCGCCCGCCCGCCGGACCACGGCGGGCGCCGGGGTGGCCCGGCGGTCGCGGAAGCCGTGCCGGGCGAGGGTGGCGCGGCCCTCCGTGTCGCCGAGGAGCCGCAGGAAGCGCATGGCGGCCCGGTTCTCGTCCAGGTCCAGCCGCCGCTCGTCGACCAGCGTGTACGGGTAGTCGAGCAGCGGCGCCCCGTCCGTCGGGTAGAAGAGCGCGAGGGGCACGCCCTCGTCCCGGGCGTTGTGCGCGTGCGCGGCCTGCTCCGAGAGGATCACCGCCTGGCTGCGCCGGGGGTTGGTGCGCTCGGCGTCCGTCTCGTCGCGCGGCAGGGTCCCCGGTACGAGCGCGTCGGTCTCGGCCACCCGCTGGGAGAGGACCT
Source organism: Streptomyces sp. NPDC101118 (assembly GCF_044759445.1). Classification (NCBI taxonomy): domain Bacteria; kingdom Bacillati; phylum Actinomycetota; class Actinomycetes; order Kitasatosporales; family Streptomycetaceae; genus Streptomyces; species Streptomyces sp. NPDC101118. The sequence continues at coordinate 18,260 of NZ_JBIVZG010000026.1, forward strand.
TGGCCGCGCCCGCCGCGACCACGTCGCCGTCCGGGCCCATGGCGCGGGCGGAGGCGGCGATCCGGCCGAGGGCCAGCAGGGCGGTGGCGCTGTTCGCCGGGTCGGCGGCGCCCATCCGCAGCTGGTCGGAACGGAGGCCGGCCGCGGCCAGGCCGGCCCAGGTGTACGTGGTCTTGGGCCAGCCCATGATCCCGGCGGCGGACGGGGCCGCGGCGAGCACCACCGGCGAGGAGGCCACCTCGCCGAGGCCGGCCACCGGCAGGGACTCGGGCTGGAGGCGGGTGCGTTCGACCCAGGCCTCGGAGTCGGGGATCCAGACGTCGAAGGCGGGGTCCCGGCGGCCGGTGCCCAGTTCGAGCGAGACCTCGCGGGACTCGCGGGCGGTGACGGCCAGCGCCAGGCACTGACCGTCGGAGGTGATGCGCTGCCTGCGGGCGCGCTCGGCGGTCTCCCGTACCGCGGGGGCGATGTCCGGGCTGGCGACGATGCGCAGCCTCACGGACCGGTCGGCGCAGGAGTCGCCGAAGGACGGCAGCAGGCCCTGCGCGGCGGCGACGGCGCAGGTGCCGGCGGCCAGCGCGAGGGCGGTGCCGATCACCACGGAACGGCGGCCGGCCCGGCGCGGGGGCCGCTCTTCCGCGGTGCCGCGCGAGTCGGGCAGGCTGTGACGTCCCATGCTGGTCGTGCCCTTCCATGAACCCCGAGGCGAAGCCGGGCAGGCAGTATGGGAAGGCAGCGCTCCCCGCCGACGCACGCGATCTTCGTGCGCGCTGGCGAGACCCTAGCGGGGCGGCGGTGCGGATGGAACGGGATTGCTGAATCGGAGTCAGTCGTGCGGGCGCAGCAGGGAACAGAGGTCGGGGCATTGCGGGCGGTGGAGCAGGAAAAGGGGGTCCTGAGGACGGAGACGCTGCTGGTCCTGGCGCTGTCGCTGGGTGCGAGCGCGCTGTCCGCGCTGATCAGCTTCATCGGTTCGGTGACCAGGCCGGGGGGCCTGAAGGACCAGGCCGCCACCCTCAACGCCTCGCACGCGCCCGGCCGTCCGTGGCTGGACCTCGCCTGGCAGCTGTTCGGCATCGCCTCTGCGCTCGTCCCGGTCCTGCTCGTCGCCCACCTGCTGACCCGCGAGGGTGCCCCGGGGCTGCGGGTGCTGGGCTTCGACCGGTCGCGGCCCTGGTGGGACCTGGGGCGCGGGACGCTGGTGGCGGCCGGGATCGGCAGTGCGGGGCTGGCGTTCTACCTGGTGGCGCGGGCGTCCGGGGCCAACCTGACGGTGGTGCCGGAGGCGCTGCCCGACGTGTGGTGGAAGTTCCCCGTACTGATCCTCTCCGCGGTGCAGAACGCCGTGGTGGAGGAGGTCATCGTGCTCGGGTACCTGCTGCGCAGGCTCGGGCAGCTCGGCTGGACCCCGATGGGTGCGCTGCTCGCCTCCTCGCTGCTGCGCGGGTCGTACCACCTGTACCAGGGCATCGGGGGGTTCATCGGCAACGCGGTGATGGGCGTCGTCTTCGTCCTGCTGTACCGCAGGTGGGGGCGGGTGGGTCCGCTGGTGGCCGCGCACGCGCTGCTCGACGTCGTGGCGTTCGTCGGGTACGCGGTGCTGGCGGGGCGGGTGGACTGGCTGCCGACCCGCTGACCCGGAGGCGGCGGGGGCGCCGGCTCACCAGGGGGCGGGCAGGAGTTCGCCGTCCAGGACGGTGACCGCGGCGCCCGTGAGGAGGACGCGGTCTCCGTCGAGCCGGACGCGGACGGTGCCCTGGCGGGTGCCGCCCTGGAGTCCGGTGAGGGTGTCGCGGCCGAGGCGGGCGGCCCAGAAGGGGGCGAGGGCGGTGTGGGCGCTGCCGGTCACCGGGTCCTCGTCGATGCCGAGGGCGGGGAAGAAGCAGCGCGAGGCGAAGTCGTACCCGCGGGACGGGTCCTCGGCGGGGGCCGTCACGATCACCCCGTGCCTGCCGTAGGCGCGGAGGGCGGCGAGGCCGGGGGCGAGCGCGCGTACGGTCCGCTCGTCCGCCACCTCCACGACCAGGTCGCCGATGTGGGCGGCGGTGTCGTGGACGGACAGCACCTCGGTGCCGAGGGCGGCCACCACTTCGGGCGGAGCCGGGACCGGGGTGAGGGGGGAGGCGGGGAAGTCGAGCGTGTACGTGCCGTCGCCGGCGGCCCGGGCGGTGAGCGGTCCGCAGCGGGCGGAGAAGCGGAGCGTGCCGGTGCCGGTGTTTGTGGCGGCGGTGGTGGTGGTCAGGACGTGGGCGGCGGCGAGGGTGGCGTGCCCGCACATGTCGACCTCGGTCAGCGGCGTGAACCAGCGCAGCGCCCAGTCGGCCGTGCCGCCGGGCGGCAGGCCGTGGACGAACGCGGTCTCGGGCAGGTTGACCTCCGCCGCGACCCGCTGCAGCCACTCGTCGGCCGGAAACCCGGGACCGTCCAGCACCACGACCCCGGCGGGATTCCCGGAGAAGGGCCGGTCGGTGAAGGCGTTGACGGTACGGATGCGCATGCCGTGAAACCTACGCGGGAGGCCGCTTTCCGGCCAAGGTGAACTTCCGGCCGTCGATGCAGGCCCGGGACGCGGTGGACCGTACGCGCGGCCGGGTTCGGCGTTCGTGTCCGCTCAGTCCTGCAGGACTCGGCCGGCCATCGCCTCCCGCCGGTCGTGTGTTCTGGTGGACATCGGGGCCTCATCCACGGACGGGTCCCCGCCGACGGCCGGGCCCTCGCCCATCGCCCGCCCGAGCATCACCGTGACGGCCTGCCTCTGCAGGACGTGGACGGCTGCGGGCAGACGGTGCGCCCGGTGGACGGGGAGTGAAACGGCCAGGCACTCGGCTTCGGCGTGGACGGTCGTGGGGATCGCCGCGCAGACGGTCCCCACGGCGTACTCCTCGAGCGAGAGCGCGGGGCGCCTGGGGGAGAGGTCGTCGAGGTTGCTCAACAGCACCTGCGGGGAGGTGATGGTCCGGGGGGTGAGGCGATGCACGGGGTGGCGCGCCAGGTGATCCATCCGCTGCTCGGGCCCGAGCTGGGCCAGCAGGCTCTTCCCGATCGCGGTGGCGTGTGCCGCGGTGCGGAAGTCCACCCATTCCTCGACTAGCGGGGCCTGCGGGCTCCAGGCCGCGGCCACGACGGTGACCTCCCCCTCGTCGTAGCGGGCGAAGTAGGCGGCGGCCGAGGCGGTGTCGCGGGTGAGGGCGAGGCTCCGCTGGAGGCGGGCCTCGGCGGCATCGGCGGAGGCGTCGCCGGCCCCGGGCCAGAGCGTGAACGCGTCAGTCCCGGCGCGCACGAGGAGGCCCTCGGCGACGAGGAGCCGCAGGAGCTCCTCCAAGGCGTGTCCGCGGAGCCCGGAGCTGCGGGCGAGCTGGGCGGTGCCGATACCGCCGCGGTGCCGGGCGACGGCATCGAGAACCCGGAGGGCCAGGTGCACGGTCGTGACCGCGGCCTGCGCTGGACGGAACTCGACGGCCCTGCGGGCCGGCTCGGCCAGCCGGGCGGGCCGCAGAACGTACGGCGACCAGTGGACGGAGCGCCGGCCGTCGCGGACCGCGACGGGGCGAACCGTCCGGCACTTGTCCGGGGAGGCCGGCAGCATCCAGACCGGAGGGGGCAGTAGGCGCGGGACGCGCCGCCGTAGCCCGAGGAGCAGGCGCTCGAACTCGCCGGCTCGTCGTTCGGCCTGCTCGGCAGCTTGTCGGGCGGCGTCCCGCTCCGCCTCCGCGCGGTCGAGCCGCAGGCGCAGGTCGGCTGCATCGGCCCTGGCCGTCCCGAGCGCATGGAGGAGCAGCGACGCGGTCCCACGCACCCGTTCGGCCTCGTGCTGCGCGAGACGGGCCTGCTCGAGCTCCTCGTACAGCCTGATCGTCCGTTCATGGGCCGCGAGCAAGGCGGCCTCGGCGGACTCCGGAACGGGGGCTGGCGGGCCGAGGTGCCGGGCGCGGGACCACAGGTCCTTCGCCCGGGCGAGTTCCGCGGCCGCGGCGCGGTCCGGGCCCTCGGGAAAGCAGAGGTCCGCCACCGCCTCGACCAGGTCCCATTGAAGGCCCTCGCCGGCCAGGCGTTCGCGCAACCGGCGCAGGTCCGGCACGGTCTCGTCGCTGAAGTGTTCGGTCGTCAGGCCCCGATGGAGCTGTCTGACGGACATCGCGGCCCGGTCGAGCCAGGACCGGACCAGGCCCACGATCTCGTCGACCTCCGTGCAGTGGCCGCGTGGCGGCCCCCACGGGCGCCCCGGGCGCCGCTTCTCCCCGCCCAATTCCGCCGACCCTTCCGACGAGTTGTGCACCGGACAACCGGGGTTGTCCCCGGAACAAACATCTAACCGGCTGAAGTGCCCCGCCCGCTCGGGGATCGTCGACTCGCGGCCCGTTCGGACCACCCCGCCACGTCGACCCACCGGAGATGACCCATGCCCACCGGCTCCGCCGCGTTCCTGTTCTTCGCCCTCTCCCTCGCGGTGCTGCTGTCCCTGTTCGTCGGCGCCCTGGCCATGGCGCTGGTCCGGTGGGAGGGCGGGACGCTGCCCGCCGCGCTCACCCGGGGAGGTGTGGCCTTCGGCGGCGCGTTGACGGTCTGCTGTGCCGTGATCGCGTTGGTCGTGGGAACCGGCCGGTGAGCTGGGAGGTTGTCGGGCGATCGGTTCCGATATATCGTTGAGGCATCGCAACCGATCAGAGAAGTGAAAGCGAAAGGAGCGCGTCATGCGTTCGCACGGATATGGACACGAGCACGGATTCGAGCGGGGTCGCGGGCGGGGGCCCGGTGGCGGGCCGGGGCCGCGGGCGGCGTTCGGGGGGTTCGGGCCGCCGTTCGGCGGGCCCTTCGGCGGTGGCCGCGGGGGCCGGCACGGCATGCGGGGGAGGGCGCGGCGCGGCGACGTACGGGCCTCGATCCTGGCCCTGCTGGCGGACCGCCCGATGCACGGCTACGAGATGATCCAGGAGATCGGCGAGCGCAGCGGCGGGGCCTGGAAGCCCAGCCCCGGCTCGGTGTACCCGACCCTCCAGATGCTGGAGGACGAGGGCCTGATCACCAGCGCGAGCGAGGGCGGCAAGAAGCTGTTCACGCTCACCGAGACCGGCCGGGCCGAGGCCGAGGCCGGGTCGGGCGCCCCCTGGGAAGAGGCCGGGCGCGGCGTCGACTGGGACTCCATGAACGAGATCCGGCAGGCCGGCTTCGGCCTGATGGAGGCGGTCGGGCAGGTCTGGAAGACCGGCACGCCCGAGCAGCGGGAGAAGGCCGTCGCGGTCGTCAACGAGGCCCGCAAGAAGATGTACCTGATCCTGGCCGACGAGCACTGATGCGCCGGCCGGAGTCCCACGCGCACGAGCGCCCCGCGGCAGCAGCCGCGGGGCGCTCGTGCGCGGTGGGTACGAGGCGGGTGGGCGTCAGGCGACCAGCGTGCCCAGTTTGCGCAGGGACTCCGTCAGCGCGGCCGTCGCCGAGTCCTTCAGCTTGCCCGCCATGAGCGAGACCGCGGCGCCGGTGAACTCGCCGTCGATCCGCACGGTGGTCGCGTCGCCGTCCGGGATCAGGGTGTAGCGGGTGCCGACGACCACGCCCATCGGGCCCTTGCCCTTGATGGCGAGGACGCGCCCGTCCTCCAGGGCCTCGACCGTCCAGAGCACCTCGGCCGGGAAGCCCATCATCTTCATGTTCTCCTCGAAGGTGGACCCCACCGCGAGGTTCTCGGGGCCGCCCTTCGGGAAGTTCGTGTGGGTCTGGCTCCACTGGCCGTACGCGTCCCAGTCGAGCAGCTGCGACCAGACCTTGGCGGCGGGCGCCTCGATGCGCGATTCCGCGGTGACTTCGGCCATGCGACCACCCCTTTGTCGTCGGTTCGTGCGGCGGAAGGTAGCCCCGGCGGGCAGAACATTCAATACTGACGACCTGTCAGAAATGGCGGGAGCGACGAGTCGCGTCACGGAGAGGTCGCGACGGCATCTCAACAGGCGTCACGGTGGTGACGCTCCTGACGGAGGCTGTCATGATGGCCGGATGCAAGCGTCTGGAAGAAACGCCGGACTGGGCCTGGCCCTGGTTTCGGCGCTCGCGTTCGGTGGTTCCGGTGTGGCGGCGAAGCCGCTGATCGAGGCGGGTCTGGACCCGCTCCACATGGTCTGGCTCCGGGTGGCAGGGGCGGCACTGGTGCTGTCCCCGCTGGCCTGGCGCCACCGTGACCTCGTGCTGCGCAAACCCGCGCTGCTGGCCGGCTTCGGGCTGCTCGCCGTCGCGGGCGTCCAGGCCTTCTACTTCGCCTCCATCTCCCGGATCCCGGTCGGCGTGGCGCTGCTGCTGGAGTACCTCGGCCCGGCGCTGCTGCTCGGCTACATCCGCTTCGTGCAGCGCAAGCCGGTGAGCCGCGCGGCCGCCGGCGGTGCCGCCATCGCCGTCGCGGGCCTGGCCTTCGTGGTCGAGATCTGGGCCGGCCTGAGCCTCGACCCGCTCGGCGTGCTGCTCGGCCTCGCCGCGGCCTGCTGCCAGGCCTGCTACTTCATCCTGGCCGACCAGGGTTCCGCCGGCGATGACGCGCCCGACCCGCTCGGCGTGATCGCGTACGGGATGATCGTCGGCGCGCTGGTGCTGACGGTCATCGCACGGCCCTGGAACACCGACTGGCAGGTGCTGGGCGGCCAGGCGTCGATGGACGGCACCGCCGTCCCGGCCTGGCTGCTGCTGGCCTGGGTGGTGCTGGTCGCCACCTGCTTCGCGTACGTCACCGGTGTGGTGTCGGTGCGCAGGCTCTCCCCCCAGGTCGCCGGTGTGGTGGCGTTCCTGGAGGCGGTCACCGCCGTGGTGTTCGCCTGGATCCTGCTGGGCGAGCAGCTGTCCACGCCGCAGGTGGCCGGCGGTGCGCTGGTGCTGTGCGGTGCCTTCATCGCCCAGACCGCGCGGTCGGCCGGGGCGCCCGCGGAGCCGGTGGCCCAGGGCGGTCCGGTGGTCGTGGTGTCGGAGCCGGGCCCGTTCCCGGACGCCGGGCCGGCCGGGGACGGCCCGGACGGCGGTGACCTGGACGGACGCGTGCTGGACCCGGGCGCGAAGGCCACCTAGGGTGGCGACCATGTATTCGACCGTGCTTTCTCCGCCGGCCGCCTAGCGCGGGCGGCCTGGTCAGGCCGAGAGATCGGGTTTTCCGCCCGGGGGCGTCCCCGGGCCGGTTGACGCTGCCCGCGCGACGGACTCGCGACGCCATTCCTCGTCCCTGTCCCGCCGTTCAGCGGAGAAGCACACATGTCGAACCTGCAGGATTCCCCTGCCCTGTCCACATCCCCGGCGTCCCTCGGTGACGCCCCGGCCGGTTCCGGGTCCGTCCCGGCCGGGCGGAGTCTGCTCGCCCTCGTCGTCGCGGGTGCCGCCTGGGGCACCGCCGGCGCGGCGGCCTCTCTGCTCTTCCTGGCCAGCGACCTCGGTCCGCTGGCCCTCACCTTCTGGCGCTGCGCCGGCGGGCTGGTGCTGCTGCTCGGGGTGCTGGCCGTACGGCCCCGGCGGTCGGCCGCGGCCGGTCCCGGAGCGCGCCGGATGGTCGTCACGGGTGCGCTGTTCACCCTCTTCCAGGCCGCCTACTTCGCCGCCGTCCAGGGCACCGGCCTGGCCGTCGGCACCGTGGTCACCCTCGGCGCCGGTCCGGTGCTGATCGCGCTCGGTGCGCGGTGGTGGACGGGTGAGCGGCTGGGCCTCGGCGGTGCCCTCGCCGTGGCCGGCGCGCTCGCCGGCCTGGTCGTGCTGGTGCTGGGCAGCGGCGGCGGCACGGTGCGGCCGGCCGGGGTGGCCTGGGCGCTGGTCTCGGGGGCGGCGTACGCGGGGATGACCCTGCAGACCCGCAGGCTCGGCCGCTCGGGCCTGGCCGGCGACCCGTTGGTCACGACCGCCTGGTCGCTCGCCGTCGGCACCGTCGTACTGCTGCCGCTCGCCCTCGCCGAGGGACTGCTGCCGCACACCGAGGCGCCCGGCCGGGTGCTGTGGCTGCTCGTGTACGTGGCGGCCGTGCCGACCGCACTGGCGTACGCGCTCTACTTCACCGGGGCGGCCCGGGTGCCCGCGGCCACCGTGTCCGTGATCATGCTGATCGAGCCGGTGAGCGCGGCCGCCATCGCGGTGCTCGGGCTCGGGGAGCGGCTGACCGGTGCCACGGTGGCGGGGACGCTGCTGCTGCTCGCCGCCGTCGGTGCGCTGACCGCGAGCGAGGCCCGGCGGCCGGCGCAGGACGCCGGGGCGGGGGCCGGGCCGGCCACGGGGCCGGACGCGGTGCGCTCGTAGCGCCGTCCGGGCCGTCGGTCCGCCCGGCCGCGGTCCGCCCGGCCGCGGTCCGTCCGGCCGCGGTCCGTCCGTCGGCCCGGGTTGTGACGGAGACGCGCCGCCCACCCCCGTGCGGCGGCGCGTCGGCCGTACCTTTCCGGGCCTGGTTCCCCGTACCTGATCCGCGAGCCGTCAGGCGCCGGCCAGGTACGGCGGCAGCGCGACCGCCGGGTCCAGGTCGTCCGAGGGGACCGGGGTGCCGTAGGCGGGGGCGACCGGGACGACGCCGGCCCAGTACGGGAGCGACACGTCCTCGGCGTCGTCGTTCGGGCCGCCGGTACGGACCTTCGCCGACACCTCGCCCAGCTCCAGCCGCAGCACCGCCGTGGCCGCCAGCTCCCTGGCGTTGGCCGGGCGGGAGTCGGCCGACCGGCCCGGCACCACGTGGTCGACCAGCGCGTCCAGTGCCATCCGGCGCTCGGCCTCGTCCGTGACCTGGTGGGCGGTGCCGTGCACCACGACCGACCGGTAGTTGATGGAGTGGTGGAAGGCCGAGCGGGCCAGCACCAGGCCGTCGACGTGGGTCACGGTCAGGCAGACCGGCAGGCCGGGGTCGGTGTCACCGGCCATCCGCACCGGGCGGGAGCCGGTGGAGCCGTGCACGTAGAGCGTCTCGCCCACCCGGGCGTAGAGCGTCGGGAGGACGACCGGCGCGCCGTCGCGGACGAAGCCGAGGTGGCACACGTAGGCCTGGTCGAGTATCGAGTGCACCGTCTCGTGGTCGTACGCGGCGCGCTTCGCGGAACGCGTGGGAACGGTGCGCTCGGTGGGGGCGTAGGCGGCGTTGCGCATTTGCGGGATCCTTTGTACTAGTGCATACTCTGCTTTGTGCTAGGAGAGTACACAATCACAGGTCGGGGCGCATCGGATATCGCCGCCAGCGTCGAGCACGGGGTCTCCACCGGTGAGCTGGCGCCCGGTGAACTGCTGCCGCCCATGCGCGAACTCGCGGCCCGGCTCGGCGTGAACCCCAACACGGTGGCCGCCGCCTACCGGACGCTGCGCGAGCGCGGGGTCATCGAGACCGACGGCCGCCGGGGCAGCCGGGTGCGGGCCCGGCCCGCCACCACCCCGCGGGAGTCGATGGGGGTGGAGGCGCCGCCCGGTTCGCGCGACATCGGCAACGGCAACCCCGACGCCGCCCTGCTGCCCCGGCTTGCGGAGGCGCTGGCGGCCGCCGCCCGGCGCAACGACGAACGCCCCGGTCTCTACGGCGAGGAGGGTGTGCTGCCGGAGCTGGCGGAGCGGGCCCGGGCGGCCTTCGAGGACGACGGGGTGCCCGCGGGTCCGGTGGCGGTGACCTCCGGTTCGCTCGACGCCATCGAGCGGGTGCTGGCCGCCCACCTGAAGCCGGGTGACGCGGTCGCGATCGAGGACCCGGGCTGGGGGAGCCTGCTGGACCTGGTGCCGGCGATGGGCCTGCGGGTGCTGCCGGTCCAGGTGGACGACGACGGTCCCGTGCCGGCCGGGGTGGCCGCCGCGCTGGAGCGCGGGGCGCGGGCGTTGATCGTCACGGACCGGGCGCAGAACCCCACCGGTGCCGTCATCGGTGCCGCGCGTTCGGCCGAGCTGCGGGAGCTGCTGTCCCGGCACCCGCACGTGCTGGTGATCGACGACGACCACGGTCAGGCGATCGTGGACGAGCCGGTGCACCCGCTGGCCGGAGCCACCCGCTCCTGGGCGATGGTGCGCTCGACCGCCAAGGCGTACGGGCCCGACCTGCGGCTCGCGGTGCTCACGGGCGACCCGCAGACCCTGGACCGGGTGGTCGGACGCCACCGGCTCGGACCCGGCTGGGTGAGCCGGCTGCTCCAGTACGCGGTGGTCGACCTGTGGCAGCGGGATGCGGTGGATCCCGTGGCCGTGGCCCGGTCGTACGCGGAGCGGCGGGACGCGCTGGTGGTGGCGCTGGCGCGGCGCGGGGTGAAGGCGCACGGGCGCAGCGGGCTCAACGTGTGGGTCCCCGTACCCGACGAGACGGCCGCGGTCGCCCGGCTGCTGGGGGCCGGCTGGGCGGTCGCGCCGGGCGCGCGGTTCCGGCTGGCCTCGCCCCCGGGCGTACGCCTCACCGTCTCCACCCTCACGCCGGACGACGTCGAGCCGCTGGCGGACGCGGTGGCCGAAGCCGTCCGCCCGTCACGGGGGGTGCGGTACGACTGAGGGGTTGTCCCGCGGGTCGGGCAGGACTGTGGCCCGGCCTGGCCCGCGGGACGCGTCCCCCGGTCGTGCCCGGTCGCCGTCAGTCGGTGAGCGGGAGCGGGACGGCCGCGCTCCGGTGCGTCCGCTCGTGGCCGACGAGGCCGAGGCGTCCGTGGAGCCGGCGCAGGGGCGCGGGGGCCCACCAGTTCGCGGGGCCGGCCAGGCGCATGAGGGCCGGGACGAGCACGCCCCTGATCAGGGTCGCGTCGACCAGGACGGCCAGTGCCATGCCGAGGCCCAGCTGCTTGAGGAAGACCACCTCGCCGGTCGCGTAGGCGGCGAAGGAGACGGCGAGGACGCCGGCCGCGGCGGTGACCAGCGGTGCGCTGCGGGCGATGCCCAGGGGCACCGAGGCGCGGGCGTCGCCGGTGCGCTCGTACTCCTCCTTGATCCGGGCCAGGAGGAAGACCTCGTAGTCCATGGAGAGCCCGTAGGCGATGCAGAACATCAGGATGGGGACGCTGGGCTCGATCGCCCCGGTGGGGGTGAAGCCCAGCACGTCCGCGAGGAAGCCGTCCTGGAAGACCACGACCAGGACCCCGAACATCACCGACAGGCTGAGGAGGTTGAGCAGCGTCGCCTTCAGCGGGGCGACCACGCTCCCGGTCATCAGGAAGAGCAGGACGAAGGTCACCACCACGATCAGGGCAGCGACCAGCGGGAGCCGGTCCGTCACCCCGTCGCGGTAGTCGGTGAGTTCGGCCGGATAGCCGCCGGCCTCCACGGCGAACGGGGCGGGCAGCGCCCGGATCTCACGGACCAGGCCCGTCGCGTCGGACTCCAGGCGCGCGGAGGTGGGCACGACGGCGAGCCGCTCGCCGCCGTCCGAGGCGGTGAAGCCCCTGGCCGGCGGGCCGACGGGCTGCCCGTCGCTGAAGGAACCGGCGGACGAGTCGACGCGCGCGACCCCTTCGATGCGGGAGAGCCGCTGCGCGTACCCCGCCACCGCCGCGGGGTCCGATGCCGCCGCGATGAGCTGCACGGCGTCCGACTCCTCGACGGTGAAGCCGGCCCGCACCTGGTCGTACAGCTGCCGCGCCGGCGCCGAGGCGGGCAGCACGCGGTCGTCCGGCAGGCCGAACCGCACCCCGAGGAAGGGCGTGCCGAGCAGCACCAGGACGGAGAGGGCGGCTCCGCCGTAGGCGAGCGGGCGGCGCATCACACGGGTGGCGGTCCGGAACCAGAACCCCTGGGTCTCGGCCCGGACGGGGCCGCGGCGCTCCACCCGGCGTCCGAGGAGGGCGAGGGCCGCGGGCAGCAGGACGGTCGCGCCGGCCACGGCGGCCAGGACCACGGCGACCCCCGCGTAGGCGAAGGAGCTCAGGAAGGGGAAGGGGAAGACCAGGAGCGCGGACAGCGAGGCGGCCACCGTCACTCCGCTGAAGAGGACGGTCCGGCCCGCGCCCCGCACCGTCCGGGCCACCGCCGGCGCCACGTCGGAGCCGTCCCGCAGTTCCTCGCGGTAGCGGAACACGACGAACAGGCCGTAGTCGACGCCGAGTCCGATGCCCATCACCAGGGCGATGTTGGAGGCGAAGGTGGAGACGTCGGTGAACGCGACCACGGCGCGCAGCAGCGCCAGCGAGCCGAGCACGGCGAAGAGACCGATGCCGACGGTGAGCAGCGCGGCCGAGATCCGCCGGTAGACCCACCACAGCAGGAGCAGCACCAGGGGCAGGATGACGAGTTCGGCGCGCAGGAAGTCCTGGCGGGCCTGCTGCATGGTCTGCCGGAAGACCTCGTCGCCGCCGCCGACCTCGACCGTGAGCGTGTCGGTGGTGCGGGTGAACTCCGGTGCCAGCCGGGGCAGGACCTCGCGCCGTACGCGGTCGGCGTCGCCGGGGACCCAGGCGAGTACGAGGGCCTGGCGGCCGTCACGGCTGCGGAGGGTCTCGCGGGCGCCGTCCGTCCAGTACGACCAGGCGCGGCCGACGCCGGGGTGCGTGGCCAGCTCGTGGGTGAGCTCCCGGCCGGCCCGGGTGGCCGCGGCGCCGTCCACACTGCCCTGCCGGGCCGTCACCAGCAGCGCCACGTTGGGACTTCCGGTCCGGTGCTCCCGGGCGAGTGCGTCCCGTACGCGCATGGACTCCGAGCCCGGGGCCTCGAAGCGGTTGAGCGAAAGTACGTCGAGCGTCCCGGCGCCGATGGCGCCTGCCAGGAGCGCGACGGCCAGGCCGGCCGCCACGATCCACCTCGCCCGCTCCGCGATGAACCTGCCGAGCACGGATTCCCCCTACCGGTAGAATTTGCGAATGATGATTCGTGTCCTGTCGCGTCGGCGGTGACATTACGAATGATCATTCGTGTTTTCAACCGGTGCCCACGGGCTGAGATCTGACGGAGGAGTACGTGGCAGGACGCGCAGGACTCGGAGCGGTGGGAACGGCGGTGGGAACGGCGGTGGGAACGGCGGCGGGAACGGCCGGACCGGGGGAGCGGCCGGCGGTCCGGCGGCGGCAGGCCCGCGGGGAGCAGCGGATGGCGCAGATCCTGGACGCCTCGGCGGTGGTGTTCGCTCGTTCGGGCTTCGAGAAGGCGACGACGATCGCCATCGCGGCCGAGGCGGGCATCTCGCCCGGCTCGCTCTACCAGTTCTTCGCCAACAAGGAGGCCATCGCCCAGGCGCTCGCCGACCGCTTCGTCGCCCAGCTGCGCCTGGCGCACCAGGAGGCCTTCGACGAGGCCCGCTTCACGTCGCTGCCGCTGGACGGGCTGCTGGACCGGATGGTGGACCCGATCGTCGCCTTCAACATCGCCAACCCCGGCTTCAAGGCGCTCTTCGCCCGTACGGACATGCCCGCCGGACTCGCGGACGCCGCCCGGCCGGTCCAGGCCGCCCTGCTGGCCCGGGTCGAGGCGATGATCGCCGCCCGCGCGCCGGAGCTGCCCGCCGGGGACCGCACGCGCACGGCGCTCGTGGGGATCCAGATCTTCCAGGCGATGGTGCCCCTGGTGGTCGCCGCCGAGGGCGAGGAGCGGGCGGCCATGGTCCGCGAGCTGAAGCGGGCGCTGCACGGCTACCTGGCGGACGCCATCGCCTGACACTGCCGGGCCGCGCCGGGGGCCCGGCGCGCGGTGGCGGTGGGTGCCGTCAAGGCCTCGGGCGGGGGCGGCTCTGGGTGAGGAACGCGCCGGTCAGGACGATTGCCGCGCCCACCGGGGTGTTCCAGGTGAGGTGCTCGCCCAGGGCGAGGACGCCCGCCGCGGTGGCGATCACCGGGATGAAGTACGTGACCATCTGCGCGGTGGTCGGGCCGACCTCGGCCACGAGGCCGTACTGCGTCTGGAGGGCGAATCCGGTGCCCAGCGCCCCGAGTGCGACCACCGACAGCGTGGGCCAGAGCGGGAGCCCCGACGGCGCCGACGTGAAGAACGGCAGCAGCGCCCCGAGCTGCACGGTCGCCAGCAGCAGCTGCGCCCCGGTCATCGCGAGCGGCGAGCCCTCGCGGCCGGCCAGGGTGCGGCGTACGTAGATCCAGCCCACCGGATAGCTCAGGCTGGCCAGCAGCGCCATCGCGGTGCCCTTCGCGTCCAGCCCCGAGAAGCCCTGCCACGCGCCGAGCACCGTCAGGACGCCGAGGAAGCCGATGACCAGACCGGCGAACCGGCGCCGGGTCGGGCGGTCCTCGGAGAGCGCGACCAGCGACAGGACCATGCCCCACAGCGGCGAGGTGGCGTTGCAGATGCCGGCCAGGCTGGACGGGATGGTCAGCTCGGCGTAGGCGAAGAGCGTGAAGGGCAGCGCGTTGAGCAGCAGCGCCGCGACCGTCAGGTGGCCCCAGGTGCGCAGGCCGCGGGGCAGCCGCTCCCGGCGCAGCGCGAGCGCGGCGCCCAGCACGGCCGTACCGAAGAGCACCCGGCCGAAGGCCACCTGGAGCGGTGCGTACGCCTCCGTGCCCACCTTGATCAGCAGGAAGCTGAAGCCCCAGATGACCGAGAGCACGGCGAAGCGGACGCGCCAGTCCGTCAGCCACCGCCGGCGCGGGGCGGCGGGCGTGGCGACGGACGTGGGAGAGGAGGTGGACGGCGAGGTGGCGGTGGGGGGTGAGGCGAGGGGGCGGGGGGCTGCGGGTGCGCTCATGGTCCCTACCCTGGCCCGCTCAACTTCTTAGGACAAGCGAGAATTCTTGGACCTGAAAGCGTAGGATCGCTTACATGTTGAACCTGGAGCGCCTGCGTACCCTCGACGCCCTCGCCCGTCACGGCTCGGTCAGCGGCGCGGCGGGCGGTCTGCACGTCACGACCTCGGCGGTCTCCCAGCAGATGGCCAAGCTGGAGCGCGAGGTCGGCCAGCCGCTGCTGGTCAAGAACGGCCGCGGGGTCCGGCTCACGGACGCCGGCCGGCTGCTCGCCGACCACGCGGCCCGCATCATCTCCCAGGTCGAGCTGGCCCAGGCCGACGTCGAGGCGCAGCGCGGCTGCGCGGTCGGCGAGCTGCGGGTGGGCGCCTTCCCGACCGCCCTGCGCGGGCTGTTCCCCGACGCGCTGTGCGCGCTGCGGGTCGAGCACCCCGAACTGCGGGTGCTGACGAGGGAGCTGGAGCCCGAGGAGAGCATGGCCGCGGTGGTCCGCGGCGACCTGGACCTCGCCGTCGCGATCGACTGGTACAACAAGCGGATGCCGGTGCCCGGCGAGCTGGTGCGGGCGGACCTGCTCGACGACGCGGCCGACGTGGCGGTGCCCGCCACCCACCCGCTCGCGGACCGCCCCGCGGTCGACCTCGCGGACTTCGCGGACGACGACTGGATCTCCTGGAACGAGGGCCAGTTCTGCTACGAGTGGCTGGTCTTCACCCTGCGCGGCGAGGGCATCGAGCCCCGGATCCGGCACATCGCCGAGGAGCACCAGACGCAGCTGGCCTTCGTGGCCGCCGGGCTCGGCGTGTGTGTGACGCCCCGGCTCGGGCGCGGCCCGGTCCCGGCCGGCGTGCGGCTGCTGCCCGTGCGGGAGGCCGTACGCCGGCACATCTACGTGGTGTGGCGGGCGGACGCCGACCGGCGCCCCTCTATCCGGGCGGCGGTGGACGCGCTGCGCGCCTCCGGGGCGCGGCACGCCACCGCCTGAGCGCCGGCGGCGGCGGGCCGTCAGATCTTGCTGAAGTCCCAGGTCACGATGGACTCGGGGACGAGCTTCAGCCAGGCGTGCCGGCCGTCGTGCGGCATCGACTCCAGGCCGAAGTTCTTCGCCGCGAACAGCCGCTCGGGCGCCTCGAGTTCCGGGTTCGGCTCGCCCGTGCGCGGCGCCTCGCCCACGAACTCCACGCTGCCGGACAGCTCCGCGCCGCGCAGCTCCCCGTACTCCTCGCCCGCGTCGACCACCACCGACACCCGCGGGTCCTTGCGCAGGTCGGACCAGCGGCGGCTGCGCGTGATCGAGTACAGCCAGAGCGCGGTGCCGTCCCAGGCGAACCAGAGCGCGCCGACGTGCGGCCGGCCGTCCGCCGACACCGTCGCCACCCGGCACGTGCGCTGCCCGGCCAGGAACGCGTCGAGTTCCCCGTCCGTCATCATGATCCGGCGGCCGCGCCGCTGTGTGGCGTCCATCTGCACTCCACCCCTTCACATCTGACTATGTGTCAGGAAGCATGGGGCCTCTTCCCGCGCCGCGCAACGCACGCACCCCAGGGAGTGCCCATGACAGGGAACGACCGCCTCGCCGGCCGGCTCGACCCCGCCACCACCGTGCTGCTCACCGTGGAGTGCCAGCGGGGCGTGGTGGGCGAGGAGAGCGCGCTGCCCGAACTCGCCGCTGCGGCCCGCTCCTCCGGAGCCCTGGACCGGGTCGCCTCCCTCGTCGACGCCGCACACGCGGCCGGGGTGCAGGTGGTGCACGCCGTGGCCGAGCGGCGCCCCGACGGGCGGGGCGCCAACACCAACGCCCGGCTCTTCCGGGCCGCCGGCCGGCTGCCCGTCCAGCAGCTCACGGGCACCCGGGCCGTCGAGGTCGCCGGCCCGATCACGGTCGCCGCGGAGGACCTGGTGGTCCGGCGGCTGCACGGGCTCTCGCCCATGGCGGGCACCGACCTCGACCCCCTCCTGCGCAACCTGGGCTGCCGCACCCTCGTGGTCACCGGGGTCTCCGCGAACGTGGCGATCCCCAACACCGTGTTCGACGCGGTGAACCTCGGCTACACGGTCGTCGTCCCCTCCGACGCGATCGCGGGCGTGCCGGCCGACTACACCCCGCAGGTGCTGCGCCACTCGCTGGCCCTGGTCGCGACGGTCGCGACCACCGAGGAGGTTCTGGGCTGCTGGAAGGCGTAGCGGCCCGTCAGCCCAGCCACCCGTCCGGCCAGCCATCCGTCAGCCCAGCGCCCGTCTGACCGGGGCCGCCGCGGCCGGGTTCCAGCCGCGCCGTGGCACCGAGTCGAGCAGCAGCCGGGTGTACGGGTGCTCCGGCGCGTCCAGCACCCGGCCCGTCGGCCCGGACTCCACGACCCGCCCCGACTTCAGGACCAGCACCTCGTCCGCGATGTGCCGCACCACGGCGAGGTCGTGGGTGACGAAGAGGTAGCCCACCCCCGCCTCCCGGCGGATGGTGGCCAGCAGGTCGAGGATCTGCGCCTGGATGGACACGTCCAGCGCCGCCACCGCCTCGTCGAGGACCAGCACCCGCGGCTCGACCGCCAGGGCGCGGGCGATGGCCACCCGCTGCCGCTGTCCGCCCGACAGCCGGCGCGGCAGTGCCGTGGCCTCCCGCTCGCCGAGGCCGACCTGGCCCAGGAGTTCCCTCACCCGGGCCCGGCGGGCGGCGGTGTCGAGCGTGGTGTGCAGGCGCAGCACCTCGTCGACGCAGCCGGCCACCGGCACCCGTGGGTCCAGCGACAGGTACGGGTCCTGGAAGACCATCTGGATCTCCCGGGCCCGGGCCAGCCGCCCCGCGCGGCCGCGCGGGCGGGCCGAGCGGTCCCGGCCGTCCAGCGAGACCGCGCCCGCGTCGGGGTGTTCGAGGCCGACCAGCATCCGCACCGTCGTGGTCTTGCCGCTGCCGGACTCGCCGACCAGGGCCAGCGAGCCCCCGGGCGGAAGGGTGAACGACACGTCGTCCACCGCGGTGTGGTCCCCGTACCGCTTGCACAGACCCTCGACCACCAGCCCCCTCGGGGCCGCCGTCGCCGTCGGTGGAGTGGTCACAGCGTGATCCCTTCGTCGGCGCGGTGGCACGCGGCGTGACCGCCGCCGTGCCGGGCGAGTACGGGCGCCTCCGCCGCGCAGCGCGGCAGCGCGTGGGCGCAGCGCGCGGCGAAGGCGCACCCGGGCGGTGCCTCGGCCAGGGAGACCGGGCGGCCCGGGATGGGCCTCGGGGCGGTGGCGCCGGCCTCGATGCGCGGGGTGCAGGCGAGCAGCCCGGCGGTGTACGGGTGGCGCGGCCGGTCGAACAGCTCGTCCGTGCCGCGGGTCTCGACGATCCGGCCCGCGTACATCACGTACACCCGGTCGCAGATGGCCGAGGCCAGCTCCAGGTCGTGCGTGACGAACAGCAGGCCGGTGCCGCGCTCGGCCCGCAGCCGGGTGAGGATCGAGATGATCTCCGCCTGCGTGGTGACGTCGAGGGCGGTGGTGGGCTCGTCGGCGACGATCAGGGCGGGCTCGCCCGCCAGGGCCGCGGCGATGACCACGCGCTGGAGCATGCCGCCGGAGAACTGGTGGGGGTGGCGGCGCAGCGCCCCGCGCGGGTCGCGGATGCCGACCGCGTCGAGGAGTTCCTCGGCCCGGGCGGTGGCGCGGGCGGCCGGCACCCCGGCCGCGCGCAGGCCCTCGGTGAGGAAGTCGCCCACCCGCCGCAGCGGGTTGACGCAGGCCCGCGGGTCCTGGAAGACCATGGAGACCCGGCGGGTGCGCAGGGCGGCCAGTTCGGCGCGGTTCATCGTCAGGACGTCCCGGCCGCCGACCCGGACCTCGCCGCTCGCCGTAGCGCCGGCGGGCAGCAGGCCGAGGACGCTGCGGCACGCCACGGACTTGCCGGAGCCGGACTCGCCGACCAGGCCCACGGTCTCCCCGGGGCGCACGTGCAGGCTGACGCCGTCCAGGATGGGGCGGGCCGCCCTTGCGTCGGGCAGCCTGATGCCCAGCCCGTCGATCTCCAGCACCGGTGCCGGCGTCCCGTCGTTCATGGTGCTCACCTTTCCTCCCGCCTCGCGATCCGGTCGGCGAGTCCCTCGCCGACGACACCGAACGCCACGACGGCGAGGACGATGCACACGGACGGTGCGAGGGCCGGCAGCATCGCGCCCTGCTGGATCGCGGCCTGCCCCTCGTTGATCATGGCTCCCCAGTCGGCGGTGGGCGGCTGCACACCGAAGCCGAGGAAGGACAGCGCGGCCAGGTCCATCAGCGCGTACCCGAAGTTCATCGCGGACTGGGCGAAGACGGTGGGCGCGATGTTGGGCAGCAGGTGCCTCAGGCAGATCGTCCAGCCCGACCAGCCCTGCACCCGGTACGACTCGATGTACGGGCGGGCCTTCTCCTGGCGGGCGATGCCGCGTACCAGCCGTCCCACGTACGGGGTGTACGCGACGGCCATGGCGATCACCGGCGCGGTCATCCCGGGGCCGGTGACGGCGACCAGCAGGATGGCCAGCAGCAGCCCGGGTATCGCGAAGGCCAGGTCCATCGAACGGGACAGCAGGGTGTCGGTCCAGCCGCCGCGCCAGGCCGCGACCACGCCGAGCAGGGTGCCCAGCAGGGTGGAGACGCCGACCACGAGCAGCGGTCCGAGCAGGCCGGTCCGGGCGCCGTGGAGCAGCCGGGACAGGATGTCGCGGCCCGACTGGTCGGTGCCGAGGAGGTGGTCGCCCGAGGTGCCGGCGAGGCTGGCCGACAGGTCGACGGCCTCGGGATCGTACGGGGCGAGCACCGGCGCGAGGAGCGCGACCAGGACGAGCAGGGCCAGTACGGTCAGGGCCGCCGCGAACAGCGGGCCCTGGCCCAGGGCCGCCAGCCGGCGCAGCCCGCCCAGGCCGGGCCGGCGGCGCAGCGCGTCGCCGGGGGCGCCGGAGGCCGGGGGTGCGGTGAGGGTCATGAGGTGCCTTCCCCGTGGAGGGACAGCCGGGGGTCGATGAGCGGGGCGACCAGGTCCACGACGAGGTTGACGAGGACGAACGCCGTGACGCTGAGCAGGGTGACGGCCTGCACGACGGCGAAGTCCTTGGCCGTCACCGACTGCACCAGCAGCGAGCCGATGCCGGGGACGTCGAAGGCGGTCTCCACGATCGAGGTGCTGATCAGCAGCGACGCGAGCAGCGTGCCGCCGACCGTGACCACCGGGGCGAGCGCGTTCCGCAGCACGTGCCGGCGGACCACGGCCCGGGAGGCGACTCCGCGGGCGCGCGCCACCTCGACGTGGTCGCGGCCCAGCTCGTCGAGCATCGCGGAGCGGGTCACCCGGGCCAGCAGGCCGGCGAAGGTGAGCGCGAGGGCGAAGGCCGGCAGGGTCAGGTGGTACAGCCGGTCGCCGAACCCCTCCGGGGTGCCGCCGGGACCCGGGAACCAGCCCAGCTGCACGGAGAACAGCGAGACCAGCGCGATGGCCGTGACGAACGACGGGGTGGCCGTGGCCACGCCCGTGCCGAGCAGCACGGTCCGGTCGGCGACGCCGGGGCGGAGGGCGGCGACGAGGCCGGCGCCCACCCCGAGGACCGTGACGAGCAGGGCGGCGTACCCGACGAGCAGGGCCGTGCCGGGGAGCCGGGAGCCCAGCAGGTCGGCGACGTCCTGGTGGTACTGCGCGGAGCGGCCGAAGTCGCCCTGCAGGACGCCTCCGAGCCACTTCGCGTACTGCACGGGCAGCGGGTCGTCCAGGTGGTACTGGTCGCGCAGCGCGGCCACCGTCTCCGGGGTGGCGGGGCGGCCGTGGAGCAGGAAGGACACCGGGTCGCCGGGGGCGAGGTGGAGGGCGCCGAAGACCAGGAGCGAGGTCACGAACAGCACCGTCACCAGGCCGAGGAGCCGTCCGACGAGGTAGCGGGTCATGGCTGCGCTGCCCCGATCGTCGCGGCCCAGGGGTAGTACAGCTGCTGGATGCCGGTGGGGGCGCCGGTGATCCGCTTGCCGAGGAAGACCGGGTACGGCGCCTCGTAGAGCGGGATGACCGGCAGCTCGGCCATGGCTATCTTCTGCAGCCGGGCGGTGAGGTCGGAGCGCTTGACCGGGTCGGTCTCGGCGTTGGCGCGGTCGAAGACGTAGTCGAACTCGTCGTTGGACCAGTTGCCGTAGTTCCCGAAGTCGCCGGTGCGCAGGTACTGGTAGAACTCCAGCGGGTCGGGCGTGTTGATGTAGCCGTTGGTGACCAGCAGGTCGTAGCCGGCGCGGGCCTTGGGGTCGACGAAGAGGGAGCTGTAGGCGTCGGGCGCGACGGTCTTCAGCTCGACGTCGAGGCCGATCTGCCGGCCGGCGGCCTGCACGGCGTTGGCGACGACGCTGATCTCGGCCGCCAGCGGGCTGGTCACCATGGTGACCTTCCTGCCCTTGGCGCCGGCCTCGGCGATCAGCTTCTTCGCCTTCTCGACGTCGTACTCGGGCTCCGGCAGGGCGTCGAAGTAGCCGGCCGTCTTCTCCGGTACGAGCGACCAGGCGCCGCGCGCCGCGGGCGCCTTGGCGGGGACGCCGACGCCGCCGGCGGCCGCCTTGATGATGCCCTTGCGGTCGAGGGCCAGGGAGAGGGCCTGGCGCACCTTGAGGTCGCCGAGGGTGCCCTCGTAGTTGAGGACGGAGAGGTCGGCGGCGGCGGTGTTGGGGCCGAACAGGAGCTGTCCCTTGCCGCTCGACTTGAGCTGCCCGTACGAGGTGGAGGGCACGAGGTAGCCGCCGTCGGCGGTGCCGGAGAGGAAGGCGTTGGTGCGGGCGGCGGAGTCCTCGATGAAGGTGAAGCGGACCGTGCCGGTCTTCGGGGTCAGCTTCCGGTCCCAGTAGGCCGGGTTCTTCTTCAGGGTGATGCTGTCGCCCTGGGCCCACTTGTCGAGGGCGTACGGGCCGGTGCAGTTCACCGAGCCCTTGGGGGTCCCGTAGTCCTTGCCGTACTTCGCGAGGGTGGCGGCGCTCTCGACGGTGCCCGGCGAGGCGGCCATCAGCTCGGTCAGCAGCACGTCGGTCCGGTTGAGGCGGATGGTCACCTCCAGCGGGCCGGTCTTCTCGATGCCGGTGACGCGCTTGAAGGAGGAGGACCAGGGGGAGCCGGTGGCGGGGTCCATGTGGCGCTTGAGGGAGGCCACCACGTCGTCGGCCGTCATGGGGGTGCCGTCGTGGAACTTCACGCCCGGGCGCAGGGTGAAGACCACGGTGCGCGGGTCGGTCTGCCGGAAGCCGGTCGCCAGGCCCGGTTCGATCCTGCCCTCGGGGGTGACCCGGAGGAGCTGCTCGCAGACGTTGGCGAGCACGGTGTTCGGCGGGTAGTCGAACGCGAGCGCGTAGTCGAGGGTGTACGGCTCGGCGTACAGGGACCAGGTGAGGGAGTCCAGCGGGCCCTTGGCAGGGGCGGAGGTCGGGGTGACCTGGAAGGCGGGGCCGGTGCCGGTCCCGGTTCCGTTGGGGTTCTTGGCGCCGGAGCAGGCGGTGGCGGTGGCCGCGAGGGCCGCGGTACAGAGGAGCGATGTCAGGGCTCTGGGCATGCGCATGGGGACCCACCCCTTTACGGGTGTAGTGACGGGCGCTGGGGGATGGAGCGAGTATTGATGCGGGAACGTTCCCGCACAAGGCTTTGCGGGAACGGTTTTGCGCAGGTCGCGAGGGTGGCAGCATCAACGTCATGACCGATGCTGCACGGCCCGGAGGGCACACCTCGCCGCCCATTCCGCCCCGCGTCCGGCTCGTCGACGTGGCCCGCGAGGCGGGCCTGTCGAAGACCACCGTCTCGGCGGCCCTCAACGGCACGGGGCGGCTCTCGCCGGCCGTCCGGGAGAGGGTGCGGGAGACCGCGCGGAGGATGGGCTACCGGCCCAACGCCACCGCGCGCCAGCTGCGCGCGGGACGGGCCCGGCTGATCGGGTACGTCGTGGGGGAGTTCGCCGGCGCCCCCTGGACCTTCCTGGAGTCGCCGTACTTCGCACAGCTGACCAGCGCGACGGCCGCGGCGGCGCTCCGCCGGGGCTACGCCCTGGTGCTGCTGCCCTCGGGCTCGCTCCAGCAGGAGTGGGCCGACCTGCCACTCGACGCCGTGATCGTCGCCGACCCGGTGGCCGACGACCGGATCGTCGAGGACCTGCTCGCCGCCCGGATCCCGGTGTTCAGCGACCGCTCCGTGGAGGGGCGGCCCGGTGCCCACTGGGTGGACGTCGACGCGGCACGGGCCGTCCGGGAGGTGCTCGACCACCTGGCGGCGCAGGGGGCCCGCCGGCCCGCGCTGATCCTGCCGGACAGCACCACCGGCTTCCACGCCGGGGCGCTGGCCGGCTACCGCGACTGGTGCGCCCGGCACGGCGCCCCCGAGCGGACCGAACTGGCCGGCGAGATCGGCAACGGACCGGTGGTCCGGGCCGTCGAGGCGGTCCTGACCGGGGGAGGGGACCGTACGGGCGGGGCCGCGGATCCGGCCGGCGGCGGCCCGCCTCCTCCCGGTGCCGCCGCCGGGCGGCCCGACGCGCTGCTCGTCGTCGCCGAGGCGAGCCCGCCCCTCGTGCTGGACGCGGCCCGCCGCCACGGCTACGACGTGCCGGGCGACCTGCTGGTGGTCTGCGTCAGCGAGGACGAGACCGCCGCACACACCGTTCCGCCGGTGACCACGCTCAGCCTGCGCCCCCGCGAGATCGCCGAGGCCGGCATCGAACTCCTGGTGGCCGCGCTGGAGCAGGGCCGCGAGGAACCGTCGGGCGTGCTGGTGCCCACCTCCCTGGAGGTACGGGCGTCCTCGCTGCGCCCGGACGGGGGGTGAGCCGGCCACCGGTCGGCGGGACACGGCGGGTCAGCTCCCGTGGACGAGGGCGCCGCCGACGTACGTCCGCTCCACCCGGGCCTCGGCGATCTCCTCCGGCGGTGCCGTGAGGATGTCGCGGTCGAGGACCACCAGGTCGGCGAGGTGCCCGGCGCGCAGGCTGCCCGTGTCGTCGAGCCCGTTCACGTGCGCGGTGCCGGCGGTGTACGCGGCCAGCGCGGTCGGCAGGTCCAGGCGCTGCTCGGGCAGGAACACCCGGCCGTCGGTGGCGTCCGGGTTCCGCCGGTTCACGGCGACGTGGATGCCCTCGATGGGGTCCGGGCTGCTCACCGGCCAGTCGCTGCCGGCGGCCAGGGTGGCACCGGCGGCGACCAGGGAGGCGAAGGGGTACTGCCAGGCGGAGCGCTCGGGCCCGAGGAAGGGGATGGTCAGCTCGTCCATCTGCGGCTCGTGGGCGGCCCACAGCGGCTGGATGTTGGCGATCGCGCCGAGCCGGGCGAAGCGGGGGAGGTCGTCCGGGTGCACGACCTGGAGGTGCGCGAGGTGGTGGCGGTTGCCGCGGTGCCCGTTGGCGGCCACCGCGGCCTCCAGCGCGTCCAGCGCCTCGCGCACCGCGCGGTCGCCCAGGGCGTGGAAGTGGACCTGGAAGTCGAGGGCGTCGAGGGCGGTCACGTACCCGCGCAGGGCGTCGGGGTCGACGAAGCTGAGGCCGCTGTTCCCGGTGGCGCAGCCGCAGCCGTCCAGGTAGGGGGAGGTCATGGCGGCGGTGAAGTTCTCGGCGATGCCGTCCTGCATGATCTTCACCGAGCCGGCGCGGAACCTGCCGTGGCTCAGCTTCTCGCGCAGCGCCACCAGTTCCCCGACCTGCTCGCCGCCGCGCTCCCGGTCCCACCACAGGGCGCCGGTCACCCGGGCGGTCAGCGAACCGTCCCGGGCCGCCGTCATGTAGGCGTCCGACGGGTCGGGCTTGCCGTTGAAGGGGCCGAGCAGCGCGTCCTGCCAGCCGGTGATGCCCAGGGAGTGGAGCAGCTCCTGCGCACGGAGCAGCCCGGCGAGGCGGTCGGCGGCCGTACTCGCCGGGGCCAGCCGGGAGACCAGCGCGGTCGCGCCCTCCTGGAGCATGCCGCTGGGAGCGCCGTCCGGCTCGCGCTCGATGCGCCCGTCGGCCGGGTCGGGGGTGTCCGCGGTGATGCCGGCCAGCTCCAGGGCGCGGGTGTTGGCCCATGCGCCGTGGTGGTCGCGGTTGACCAGCAGCACCGGGCGGTCCGGCACCACGGAGTCGAGCAGCGCCCGGGTGGGCAGGCCGCCGTCGAAGCTCTCCATCGACCAGCCGCCGCCGGTGATCCAGGCGCGGTCCGGGTGCGCGT
The DNA here is from genome assembly GCF_044759445.1 of Streptomyces sp. NPDC101118. Classification (NCBI taxonomy): domain Bacteria; kingdom Bacillati; phylum Actinomycetota; class Actinomycetes; order Kitasatosporales; family Streptomycetaceae; genus Streptomyces; species Streptomyces sp. NPDC101118. Next base: position 42,976 of record NZ_JBIVZG010000026.1, read on the forward strand.
CGGCGTACTCCCGGATCCGCTCCAGGTACTCCGCGACGCCCACAGTGCCGGTGAGGTCGCACTCGGCCAGCTCGGACCCGCCGTACACGGCGTGCACGTGGGCGTCCTGGAAGCCCGGGACCAGCAGCTTGCCCCGCAGGTCGACGACCTCGGTGCCCGGCCCGACGAGTTCGCGGACCTCGTCGTGGCCGACGGCGGCGATCCGGTCGCCGACGACGGCGAGCGAGGTCGCCCGGGTGCGGGCCGGGTCGGCGGTGAACACGGGCCCGCCGGTGAAGACCAGATCGGCCTGGGTCATGGGCTGCTCCAGAACGTGAGGTGTCGTTGAGGTGGACGCCATGGAAGCGGGACGGCCGTTTACACGTCAATGGTGTTGTCATAAGGTTCCGGCCATGGCCGAACGTGTGGTTCCCGAGGGACAGCGGCGGCGCCGCAGGCCCACCAAGCAGGGCGCCCTGCTCTCCGCCCAGCTGATCGTCGACACGGCGCTGCGGCTGGTCGCGCAGCACGGCGCGGACGCGCTGTCCGTACGCCGGCTCGGCGCGGCGCTCGGCGCCGACCCGAGCGCGATCTACCGGTACTTCCGCAACACCGACGCGCTGCTCCTGGCCATCGCCGACGAACTCGTGGGGCGCGCCCAGGACGGCTGGCGGCCCACCGGCGACTGGCGCGCCGACCTCCGCTCGATCGGGCTGCGGATCCTCGCCTCGTACCAGTCCAACCCCCGCGCCGCGGCCCTCGCGGCACACCGCACGACCGGCCGCGCGTACGAGACCCGGGCCGTCGAGGCGATCCTCGGGGTGCTGCGGCGGGCCGGGTTCCCCGACCCGCTGGCCGTGCGGCTCTACCACGCCTTCGTCGACCAGGCCCTCGCCTTCGCCGCCCAGGAGGCCGCCGCCCTGGCGCTGCCCCCTCAGGCGCGGGAGGCCGACGAGGACGTCTGGCACGCCGTGTACGGGAAGCTGTCGTCCGACACGCACCCGAACATCGCGGCCACCTTCCCGCTGCTCGCCGCCGACATGCGCGGCAGCGCCTACCCGTTCGCCCTGGAACTGCTGCTGGACGCAGCCGCGGCCCGGCTGCCGGAAACGGCGGTCTCGGACGAGGGGCAAGACCCACGCTGACCTGCGGAAACGGTAGGCCGGCAGGTGGTCGTACGCACCTTATGACAACACCATTGACCTTATCCGGCTCGGAAAGATCTCATGGCGGCACTCCGGAGGCCCGTACCTCCGCGACCCGAAGGAGCCCGCCCCCATGGACCACCTCACCTCGCTCCGGGACGCCGTACCGACCCCGTTCTGGCTCGACGACCCCGACCGGCCCGAGCCCGCCCCCGCCCTGACCGGCGCCACCGACTGCGACCTGCTGGTGGTCGGCGGCGGCTACACCGGGCTGTGGACCGCCCTCGTCGCCAAGGAACGCGACCCCTCCGCCGACGTCGTGCTCGTCGAGGCCGGCGAGGCGGGCGGCGCCGCCTCCGGCCGCAACGGCGGGTTCTGCGAGGCGAGCCTGACCCACGGGCTGTTCAACGGCCTCCAGCGCTGGCCCGAGGAGATCGCCCGCCTCGAACGGCTCGGCCACAGGAACCTCCAGGCCATCGAGGACACCGTGGCCCGCCACGGCATCGACTGCGCCTGGGAGCGCACCGGTTCCATCGTCGTCGCCACCGAGCCCTACCAGCTCGAAGGCCTCCGCGAAGGGGCCGGGATCGCCGCCCGGTACGGCAGCAAGCCCGTCCTGCTCGACCGCGACGCCGTACGCGCCGAGATCGACTCGCCGACCTTCCTCGGCGGACTGTGGGACAAGGAGGGCGTCGCCATGGTCAACCCCGCCCGGCTCGCCTGGGGACTCAAGCGCGCCTGCCTCACCCTCGGCGTCCGCATCCACGAGCACACCCCCGCGCTCTCGCTCCGCGAACAGGGCGCCGCGATCGCGGTGCGCACGCCCTACGGCCGGATCACCGCCCGGCGCGTGGCCCTGGCGACCAACGCCCACCCGTCCCTGCTGCGCCGCCACCGCCCGTACACCGTCCCGGTCTACGACTACGCGCTGATGACCGAGCCGCTCACCGCCGGGCAGCTCGCGTCCGTCGGCTGGCGCGGCCGGCAGGGCTTCGCCGACAGCACCAACCAGTTCCACTACGTGCGGCTCTCCGCCGACAACCGCATCCTGTGGGGCGGTTACGACGCCGTGTACCGCTACGGCGGCCGGGTCCGCGCCGAACACGACCAGCGCCCAGAGACGTTCGCGACCCTGGCCCGGCACTTCCACACCACCTTCCCGCAGTTGACCGGCGTCCGCTTCACGCACGCCTGGGGCGGCGCCATCGACACCAGCACCCGCTTCTGCGTCTTCTTCGACACCAGCCACCAGGGGCGGGTCGCCTACGCCGCCGGCTACACCGGACTCGGCGTCGGCGCCAGCCGCTTCGGCGCCGAGGTGATGCTGGACCTGCTCGCCGGGCAGCGGACCGAGCGCACCGAACTCGACCTCGTGCGCCGCAAGCCGCTCCCCTTCCCTCCCGAGCCGGTACGGGCCGTGGGCATCGGCATCACCAAGTGGTCCATGGCCCGCGCCGACCGCAACGAGGGCCGGCGCAACCTCTGGCTCAGGACCCTGGACCGCTTCGGCCTCGGCTTCGACAGCTGAGGCGCCCGGGTTCGGGCGTCAGTTCTGCCGCTCCACGGCGAACGTGGTGCAGGTGGAACCGGCCGCGGAGACCGTGCCGTTGATGACGGAAGGACTGCTGCCGGTGACCTCCGCCTCCAGGTCGACCGTGAGGTAGCCCGGCGGCCGGACGATCCACTGGTCGCCGCGCAGCACCATCCGCCCGTCCTCGTACGACCCGATCATGGTGAACGAGCCGGTCGGCACCGTCGGGTTGTCGGGGTGCGCCGAGAACGCGAAGACCGCCTGCAGGGCGTTGCCGCCCGCCCTGCTGATGGTCAGGTCGAGACGGGTGAGGCCCTGGGTGCAGCGGTAGGTGCCGCGCCACGCTCCGACCACCCCGGGGCCGGCCTCCTCGGAGGGCGAGGGGTCCGTCTGCGGGGCCACCGAGGGGCCGGAGGCCGACGCCCCGGGGCCGGAGGGCGCGGCGTCGCGCGACCACGAGGCCGACGTCTCCGGGGCCGGGCTGCTGCCGTTCCTGGCGTCGTCGCGTCCGTTCCCGTTCCCGTTCCCCGAGCCCGTGTCCTCCCAGGCCCGCGGCAGGAGCCAGGCCAGCAGACCGATCACCACCGCGGCGACCGCGGCGGCGGTGACGGCGGCCGCGCCCCGGCCGCGCGACGCGGGCCGCGGCCCGTGCGGGTGGGGGTACGGAGCCGGGCCGGGCAGCGGTCCCTGCGGAACGGTGGGCGGCAGGGGCCGTACGTCCGGCGGCGGCCCGAACCCGTCCGGGGCCGGTCCGAACCCGCCCGGGCCGCGCGGCGGGGCCGGGGGCTGCGGGGGACCCGGTGCGGGCCCGGCGTGGCCCGGGACCCCCGCCGGCGTGGTCCTGGTGACGGCGGAAGGACCGGCGTCGGCCCCCGTGGGGGTGCGCGGGTCGACCGCAGTCGGCGTCCGCGGCCCGTCGGGGCCCGGTGCCCCGCCCCCGGTGTGCCCGGTGAACAGCAGCGCCGCCAGCGCCGCGGGCAGCCAGCGGTCTCCGGCGGTGGCCTCGGTGTCGCCGGCCAGTTCCTCCAGCAGCGCCGACACGGTGGGACGGGCCGCCGGGTCCTTGGCCAGACACCTGCCGACCACGTCCCGCAGCCGGGCCGGCAGCGCGCCGAGGTCCGGCTCGTGGTGCACGACGCGGTACATCAGCTGCGAGACCGTACCGGCGCCGAAGGGCCCCGTACCGGTGGCGGTGAACGTGAGGAGCGCGCCCAGCGCGAACACGTCGGCGGCCGCGGTGACCGGCTCGCCGGTGAGCTGCTCCGGGGACATGAAGCCCGGGGTGCCGACCATGAAGCCGGTCCTGGTCAGGTCCGTCGCGCCGTCGGCGACCACCGAGATGCCGAAGTCGATCACGCGCGGCCCGTCCGGCGAGAGCAGCACGTTGGACGGCTTCAGGTCGCGGTGGACGACGTCCTGGGCGTGGATGGCCTCCAGCGCCTCGGCCACTCCGGCCGCCAGCGCCAGCACCGACTGCTCGGGCCAGGGGCCGTGTGCGCGCACCGCGTCGTTCAGGGACGGTCCGGACACGTAGGCCGTGGCCAGCCACGGCGGATCGCCGTCTGGTTCGGCGTCGACGAGCCCGGCCGTGAAGACCCCGTTGACCTGCCGCGCCGCACTGACCTCGCGGGCGAACCGCCGCCGGAAGACCGGGTCCTCCGCCAGCTCCGGCCGCACCACCTTGACCGCGACGGCCCGGCCGCCCCGGGACCGCCCGAGGTAGACCGAGCCCATCCCGCCGGCGCCCAGCCGTCCGGTGATCCGGTACGGGCCGACCTGCACGGGATCCCCGGCCCGCAGGGCCTCCGGTTCGCGCCTCACGCTGCCCCCTCCCGGGCCCGGCCGCGAAGCGGCCACGGCCCGCCGTAGTGCCGTCATCATGGCAGTGCCGGGACGGTCCGCGCGGCCGATTCCGGCCGCCCGGTGTCGCGTTCGCACCGGCCCGCCGCCGTGGGCGCCCCCGCGTGCCCCGCCCGCGCCCCGACGCCGGGCCGGAGGGTTAGCCTGGGCGGATGCTCACAGAAGTGATCGCGACCCGCTACGTCACGCCCCTGCGTGAGGGCGGCTCGCTCCCCGGGATCGTCGAGGCCGACGACCTCGGTACGTACGTCATGAAGTTCAAGGGGGCCGGGCAGGGCCGCAAGACCCTGGTCGCCGAGGTCGTCTGCGGGCGGCTCGCGCAGCGGCTGGGGCTGCGGGTGCCCGAGCTGGTGACGATCCAGCTCGACCCGGTCATCGGGCTCGGCGAGCCCGACCAGGAGGTGCAGGAGCTGCTCAAGGCGAGCGGCGGGCTGAACCTCGGCATGGACTACCTCCCCGGCTCGATCGGGTTCGACCCCCTCGCGTACCAGGTGGACCCGGTCGAGGCGGGCCGGGTGGTCTGGTTCGACGCGCTGATCAACAACGTGGACCGGTCCTGGCGCAACCCGAACATGCTGGTCTGGCACGGGGAACCGTGGCTCATCGACCACGGCGCCACGATGATCTGGCACCACAACTGGCCCACCGCGCAGGCCGCCTCGGCCAAGCCGTACAACGCGCACGACCACGTGCTCGCCCCCGCGGGCCCCGACATCGCGGCCGCGGCCGCCGAGCTGGCGCCCAAGGTGAGCCGGGAACTCCTGGATGAGGTCGCCGCCGACGTGCCCGACGAGTGGCTGGCCGACGAGCCCGGCTTCGCGACCGCGGACGAGGTGCGCCGGGCCTACGTCGACGCGCTGCTGCCGCGCGCCGCGACCATCCACGAGCGGATCTCCATGGAGAAGCCGGCCAAGGCCCCGCAGGGCCCGCCCGGCTGGCTGACCGACCACCTGACCGAGTGGCCCCACCCCATCAAGCAGAAGAGCGAAGGCAAGTGAGCGAGCGGGACGTCTTCGAGTACGCGCTGGTGCGGGTGGTTCCCCGCATGGAGCGCGGTGAACTCTTCAACGCCGGCGTGGTGGTCTACTGCCGCGCCAAGTCCTTCGTGGCCGCCAGGACCCACCTGGACGAGGCCAAGCTGCTGGCCCTGGACCCGGCTGCCGACGTGGTCGGCGTACGGGCCGCCCTGCACGCCGTCGAGGGGGTGTGCGCCGGTGGCGAGCGGGCCGGGCAGGCCGCGGGCGACGACGCCGGGCGCCGGTTCCGCTGGCTGATCGCGCCGCGCAGCACCGTCGTACAGCCGGGTCCGGTGCACACCGGCCTGACGGCGGATCCGGAAGCCGAGGTGGAACGCCTGCTCGACCTGCTGGTGCGCTGACCGGACGCCGTCCGGGAGCCCTGGCGCCCGGTGCCGTTGACACCGGGTGCCAGGGCTTCTAGCGTCTCCCACGCTGAAGCTACTAAGCGGTTGCTCAGAGAATGTCGCCGCACCGCGCAGGCATCGGGGCGCCGCACCCAAGGGCGAGGAGATCCAGCATGTCCACCACCGAGCAGCGCGTCGCCATCGTGACCGGGGCGGCCCGGGGCATCGGCGCCGCCACCGCCGTACGCCTGGCCGCCGAGGGCCGCGCCGTGGCCGTACTCGACCTCGACGAGGCCGCCTGCAAGGACACCGTGGAGGCCATCACCGCGGCGGGCGGCAAGGCCATCGCCGTCGGCTGCGACGTCTCCGACGCCGCCCAGGTCGAGGCGGCCGTCGAGCGCGTCGCCGCCACCCTCGGCGCCCCGACGGTCCTCGTGAACAACGCCGGCGTGCTGCGCGACAACCTCCTCTTCAAGATGAGCGAGAGCGACTGGGACACGGTGATGAACGTGCACCTGCGCGGCGCGTTCCTGATGTCGAAGGCCTGTCAGAAGCACATGGTCGACGCCAAGTTCGGCCGCATCGTGAACCTGTCGAGCAGCTCCGCGCTCGGCAACCGCGGCCAGGTGAACTACTCCGCCGCCAAGGCCGGCCTCCAGGGCTTCACCAAGACCCTCGCCATCGAGCTCGGCAAGTTCGGCGTCACCGCCAACGCCGTCGCCCCCGGCTTCATCGTCACCGAGATGACCGCCCAGACCGCCGCCCGCGTCGGCATGGGCTTCGAGGACTTCCAGGCCGCCGCCGCCACCCAGATCCCGGTCCAGCGCGTCGGCCGCCCCGACGACATCGCCAACGCCATCGCCTTCTTCACCGGCGACGACGCGGGCTTTGTGTCCGGCCAGGTCCTGTACGTGGCCGGCGGCCCGCTCAACTGACGAAAGGGAGGGCGTACGGCATGACGACGTACGACGGCACGGACAGCGGCAAGGTCGCGCTCATCACGGGCGCCAGCCGCGGCATCGGCTACGGCATCGCGGAGGCCCTGGTGGCCCGCGGTGACCGGGTCTGCATCACCGGGCGCAACGAGGACACCCTGAAGGAGGCCGTCGAGCGCCTCGGGTCGGACCGCGTGATCGCCGTCGCGGGCAAGGCCCACGACGAGGAGCACCAGCGGGTGGCGGTCGACCGGGTGATGGAGGCCTTCGGCCGGGTGGACTTCCTGGTGAACAACGCCGGCACCAACCCGGTCTTCGGTCCCCTGGCGGACCTGGACCTCGGGGTGGCCCGGAAGGTCTTCGAGACCAACGTGATCTCCGCCCTGGGGTTCGCCCAGCGCACCTGGCACGCCTGGCAGAAGGACAACGGCGGGGCGATCGTGAACATCGCCTCCATCGCGGGCGTCTCCGCGTCGCCGTTCATCGGGGCGTACGGGATGAGCAAGGCGGCGATGGTCAACCTGACCCTGCAGCTCGCGCACGAGATGGCGCCGGGGGTCCGGGTGAACGCGATCGCCCCCGCCGTGGTGAAGACGAAGTTCGCCCAGGCCCTCTACGAGGGGCGCGAAGCGGAAGCCGCCGCGGCCTATCCGCTGGGCCGCCTGGGGCTTCCGTCGGACATCGGCGGAGCTGCCGCATTTCTCACATCCGACCAGTCGGAATGGGTCACGGGACAGACGCTGGTCGTGGATGGGGGAATCTTTCTGAATGCCGGAGTTGGCTGACCGGTATTCGGACGGATTGCTTTGCTAAAGGGTGGCAAAAGCACCCCTAATAGGGCGTCTAAATGATCAAGTACCCCACCGAACCTGCTGGTTGGAACGGTGGGGTACTGCGGTATGGTCGGCCGAACCGTGGTTGATCGAGGAGCGTGCACGTGTTCAACCGGACCAGATGTCTGCAGACTGCTGCGGCCCTTGCGTCCATATCCCTGCTCGCCGGATGCGGCGTGCTTTCGGAAGATGACGAAAAGGGCAATCAGAAACTCGTCGTAGGCACGACGAGCTCGCCCAGCACCCTCGATCCCGCCGCCGCATGGGACGGTTCCTGGGAGCTCTACCGGAACGTCTACCAGACCCTGCTCGCCTTCCCGACGGGTTCCACCAAGCCCCAGCCCGACGCCGCGCAGAGCTGCGAGTTCACCGACTCCGCGAACGAGTCCTACCGCTGCGTCCTGCGCAAGGGCCTGAAGTTCTCCAACGGCGAGGCGCTCGACGCGAAGGCCGTCAAGCACTCCTTCGACCGCATCCGCACGATCAACTCCAAGGTCGGTCCCAAGGACCTCTTCGGTTCCCTGGAGCGCATCGAGACCAGCGGCGACCTGACCGTGGTCTTCCACCTGAGCACCCCCGACGCCACGTTCCCCTTCGTGCTCGGCTCCCCGGCCGCCTCGCTCGTCGCGCCCAAGGAGTACCCGGCCGACGCGCTCCGCACCGACGGCAAGGTCACCGGCTCCGGCCCGTACCTGCTGCAGGCCTACGAGGACAAGAAGCGCGCCGAGCTGGTGCGCAACCCGGACTACACGGGCTTCGCGAACCGCCGCAACGACTCGGTCACGATCACCTACTTCGACGACTCCGCGAAGATGGTCGCCGCGCTGAAGGCCAAGGAGATCGACGCGACCTACCGAGGCCTCACGGCCGAGGAGATCAAGGACCTCCAGGGCGCGGAGGCCCGCAAGCAGGGCATCCAGGTGGTCGAGGGCTACGGCGCGGAGATCCGCTACCTGGTCTTCAACCCCAAGGACCCGGCCGTCGCCAAGCCCGCCGTCCGCGAGGCCGTCGCCCAGATCATCGACCGCGGCGCGCTGGTCGCCAAGATCTACCGGGGCACCGCCGAGCCGCTGTACTCGATGGTCCCCAAGGGCGTGGCCAGCCACAAGACGCCCTTCTACGACCGCTTCGGCCAGCCCAGCGTCTCCAAGGCCAAGGCCATCCTGCGCGAGGCCGGGATCACCGACCCGGTCCGGCTGACCCTCTTCTACACCACGGACCGCTACGGCTCCTCCACCGCGGGTGAGTTCGAGGAGATCAAGCGGCAGCTCGACGCCAGCGGGCTGTTCGAGGTCACGATCGAGGGCAAGCCCTGGAAGGTCTTCCAGGAGGGCTACAAGAGCGGCGAGTACCCGGTCTTCGGCCGAGGCTGGTTCCCCGACTTCCCGGACCCCGACAACTTCATCGCGCCGTTCGTCGGCAAGGAGAACGCCGTCGGTACGCCGTACGACGCCAAGGAGATCACCACCGAGCTGCTGCCCCAGTCGCGCCGTCAGGGCGACCGCGGCGCGGTCGGCAAGCAGTTCGAGCGGGCCCAGGAGATCCTCGCCGAGGACGTCCGCCTGCTGCCCCTGTGGCAGGGCAAGCTGTACGTCGCGGCCGGCGAGGACATCGGCGGCGGCGAGCGCGCCCTCGACCCGCAGACCGTCATGCAGATGTGGGAGCTTTACCGCAAGACGAGCTGGTGACGCAGGGATTCCGGGGCACGGGCGGCGTTGTCAGTGCTCGCCGGTAGGTTCTGGGGTACGTACTGAACGTGTCCTGGAGGTTGTTGACGTGACCGACATGCTGCCCGAGTCCTGGCTCCCCGTCCTCGGCGAGGAACTCGAGAAGCCCTACTTCACGGAGCTTCTCGAGTTCGTCGAGAAGGAGCGGGCCAACGGGCCGGTCTACCCGCCGCGCGAGCAGGTCTTCGCGGCCCTGGAGGCCACGCCCTTCGACCGGGTCAAGGTCCTCGTCCTCGGCCAGGACCCCTACCACGGCGCCGGCCAGGGCCACGGCCTGTGCTTCTCGGTGCAGCCGGGCGTCAAGACCCCGCCGTCGCTGCGCAACATCTACAAGGAGATGCAGGCGGAGCTGGACCTGCCGGTCCCGGACAACGGCTACCTCATGCCGTGGGCGGAGCAGGGCGTCCTGCTGCTCAACGCCGTCCTCACCGTCCGTGAGGCCGAGCCCAACTCGCACAAGGGCCGGGGCTGGGAGAAGTTCACCGACGCGGTGATCCGCGCGGTGGCCTCCCGCCCCGACCCGGCGGTCTTCGTCCTGTGGGGCGCGTACGCCCAGAAGAAGCTCCCGCTCATCGACGAGACCCGCCACGTGGTGGTCAAGGGCGCCCACCCCTCGCCGCTGTCCGCGAAGAAGTTCTTCGGCTCCCGGCCCTTCACGCAGATCAACGAGGCCGTCGCCGCCCAGGGCCATGAGCCGATCGACTGGCGGATCCCGAACCTCGGCTGACGCGGCCCGCGCCTGAGGGGCAAGTCCGCCCGCGCCGGATAGCGTCGGCGTGATCACACGGGTGGTACGCACGGGAGGCCGCGGTGACGGAGCAGCAGCAGGGGTCGGAGGACGCGGTCACGACCAGGATCGGCCAGGCGGTCATGCTCCTGCACGCCGGGGACCGCGCCGAGGCGCGCGAGCGGCTGGCCGCGATCTGGACGGAGATCGGCTCCGAGGGCGACCCGCTCCACCTGTGCACGCTGGCGCACTACATGGCCGACGCGCAGGACGACCCCTCCGACGAGCTCGCCTGGGACCTCCGCGCCCTCACCGCGGCGGAGGGCCTGGGCGACGTGGGGCCGGACCGCGGCGACGCGCGGCCCGCGGGCCGTGAACCGGCCCTGGCCGTTCGCGCCCTCTACCCCTCGCTCCACCTCAACCTCGCCGCCGACTACGTCAAGCTCCAGCGACCGGACGCGGCCCGGGTCCACCTCGACCGGGCACGGGCCGCGGCCGGCTCGCTGGGCGACGACGGGTACGGCAACGGGGTCCGGGCCGCCATCGAGCGGCTCGACCTCCGGCTGCGGGGCGTCGAGGGGCGGTAGCCCGTCTCGGCCGCCCCCGGCGACCGGAGGCGCTATTCCCCGTAGACCCCCGAGCAGATCCGTCCCTCGGGGCTGTCCTTCTTCCACTGCCCGTACTTGCGCCCCAGCGCGCACACGTCGGCCGGCCGGACCGGCACCTGCGCGGGCAGCGCGTCCGGCTTCCCCTTGCCGCCCGTGCGGGGGCCTCCGTTGCCGGGGCGCTCCCGGCCGGGGGGTTCCGCCGCGGGCGGCAGCGGCGGCTCCACGTCCGCCCCGGGCTCCGCCGCGGGCGCCGGCTCCGGCGCCGCGGCGTCCTGCCCGGCCCCGGAGGCCGCCCGGTCGCCGGCGGCCCGCTCCGCCCGGTCCGGTACGGCGGCTCCGTCCCCGGAGTCCGCACGGCGGCGCTCGGCCGGTACGGCCTCCAGCGCCTCCAGCGCGGGCGCCTGGACCACCACCGGGGCCGCCCCGGCACCGCCCCGCGGCGCATGCCGGGGATCGGCGTCCGGAGGCCCGGCGGTGGCCGCGGGCTGCACGGCGACGGGGTTCACGTTCACACAGCCGGAGACGGCCGAAACCGCACAGGCCACTCCGAGCAGCAGTCTTGTCGTCGTTCGGGTTGGGTGCACCCGCGCAACTCTGCTGTGCTCCGCCCCCGTTACGGAAACCAGGAGCGGAAATACACCCCGCACGGGTGATCGGTCACCACAGGGTGACGCCGCCCGCCGTCACTCCCCGGTGACGCCGTCGATCAGCTCCCGCAGCAGGTCCGCGTGCCCGTTGTGGCGCGCGTACTCCTCGATCATGTGGGTGTACACCCAGCGCAGGTCGAAGCCCTCGCCCGAGCGCGGGTGGCGGCCCTCGGAGACCGAGTCGAGCGGGCGCGCGGCGCCTATCTCCCGGGCCAGGGCCATGGCCTCCTGCCGGGCGGCCTCCGCCTCGGCGTACCCGTCCGCCTCCGTCACGTGGAAGTCGCCGTCCATGTCCTCCCGCGTACAGAAGAGGTCCGGCACCTCCCGGCCGAGGGTGATCTCCTGGAACCAGAAGCGCTCCACCTCGGCCATGTGGCGGGTCAGCCCGAGCAGCGTCAGCTCGGAGGAAGGGACGGCGCGCACCCGCAGCTGCTCGTCGGTCAGGCCCTCGCACTTCAGGGCGAGGGTGGCCCGGTGGTACTCCAGCCAGCCCTCCAGGCTGGTGCGCTCGTCGGCGGTGGTGGCGGGCTCGGCACGTTCGGTGATCGTCATGGCGGCCATCCTGGTTCAACGTGCCGCACCGCACCAGGGATTAAGCTGCCCACGTCCCACCACGTGCACAGGAGGCCCCCAGGTGAAGGTCGGCGTCATCGGACTCGGCGACATCGCGCAGAAGGCGTACCTGCCGGTCCTCGGTACCCGCCCGGAACTGGACCTGCACCTCCAGACGCGGACCCCCGCCACCCTCGACCGGGTCGGCGACCAGCTCAGGATCCCCGCCGCACACCGGCACACCGGCCTCGACTCGCTGCTGGCGAGCGGCCTGGACGCGGCGTTCGTGCACGCCCCGACCGCCGTCCACCCCGAGATCGTCACGCGGCTGCTGGAGGCCGGCGTACCGACGTACGTCGACAAGCCGCTCGCCTACGCCTACGAGGACTCGGTCCGGCTCGTGGAGCTGGCCGAGGAGCGCGGTGTGACCCTCATGGTGGGCTTCAACCGCCGCTACGCGCCCGGCTACGCGCAGTGCGCCGAGCACCCCCGCGAACTGATCATCATGCAGAAGAACCGGGTCGGGCTCCCCGAGGAGCCGCGGGGCCTGGTGCTGGACGACTTCATCCACGTCGTCGACACGCTGCGCTTCCTGCTGCCCGGCGAGGCCGACCACGTCGGCGTCCGCGCCCGGGTCCGCGACGGCCTCATGGAGCACGTCGTGCTCCAGCTCTCCGGCGACGGCTTCACGGCGCTGGGCGTCATGAACCGGCTCTCCGGCTCCACCGAGGAGGTCCTGGAGGTGTCGGGGCAGGACACCAAGCGCCAGGTCGTGAACCTGGCCGAGGTGATCGACCACAAGGGCCAGCCCACGGTGCGCCGGCGCGGCGACTGGGTGCCGGTGGCCCGCCAGCGCGGCATCGAGCAGATCGTCGACACCTTCCTGGCCGCGGTCGAGCTCGGTACGGTCCTCAGCGCCCGGGACGCCCTCCTCACCCACGAGCTGTGCGAGCGGGTGGTGCGGGAAGCGCTGGAGCAGGCTTCCTGAAGGCCCGCGCCCCCTCGGCGGCGCACACCCCGGCCAGCACCAGCAGGGCGCCCCACACGGGCCAGTCGCCCAGCCGCACGTACAGGGTGGTGCCCCGGGCGAGGGGCACCCCGTACACCGCGGCGGTCCGGTCCCCGGTGCCCAGCGGGGCGCCCAGCCGCTCGCCCGAGGGCCCGTGGACCACGCTCACCCCGGTGAGCGTCGCGTGCACGAAGGGCCGGCCGGTCTCGGCGGCCCGCAACGCGGCCAGCGAGGCGTGCTGGGCCGGCGCCCAGCTGTCCTGGAAGCTGGACGTGGCCGACTGGGCCACCAGCAGGCCGGCACCCTCGCGGACCAGCCGGCGCGACATGTCCGGGAACGCCGACTCGAAGCACACCAGCGGCCCCACCCGGACGCCCGCCAGCGGCCCCCGCAGCTCCATCAGCACCTGCTCGGTGCCGCGCCTGCGGTCCTCGCCCGCGGCCTTGCCGAACGAGGTCACCCAGCCCAGCACCGCCCGGGCCGGCACGTACTCCCCGAAGGGGACCAGCCGCATCTTGTCGTACCGGTCACCGGTCGGCCCGGCGGGACCCACCAGCACCGAACTCTTGTAGATGCCCGGCCGGTCGGCCGCCCGCGCGTCCACGTTCACCAGCAGCGGTGCGCCGACCCGCGCCGACAGCGCCGCCAGCCGCCGGGCCAGGTCCGGCCGCGCCGCCAGGTCCGCGCCCACGCTCGACTCGCCCCACACCACCAGGTCCGGCCGCTGCCCCGCCAGCCCGAGGGTCAGCCGCTCGCCCTCGGCGAACCGCCGCTCCACGCCGTCCGCGCCGCCCACCACCCCCGGCTGCACCAGGGCCACGCGTATCTCCTCGTACGGCTCGGGCCGCGGCGCCCAGGCCCACACCGCGCCGGTCAGCACCGCACAGGCGGTCGCCCCGCCCACCGCGACGGCCCGCGCCGGCCGGCCGCCGCACACCAGCAGCACCCAGCCGCAGTTGAGGGCCACCACCAGCAGGCTGACCAGCCACACCCCGCCCACCGAGGCCAGCCGCAGCGCCGTCGGCACCTGCCACTGGCTCGCCCCCAGCAGCCCCCAGGGCCCGCCCAGCCCCTCCCAGGACCGGACCAGCTCCGAGAGCAGCCAGGCCGAGGGCAGCACCACCAGGGAGCACGCGGCGCGCGCCGGCGGAGGCCGGCCGGCCAGCATCCGCCGCACCAGCACGCCCCACGGGATCCACAGTGCCCCGAGCAGGCCGGCCAGCGGCAGCAGGAACACGTGCAGGCTGGGCAGCAGCCAGTGGTGCACGGCCACGATGAAGCCCGCCCCGCCCAGCCACCCGTCCAGCGCGGCCCGCCGTGCGGTCGGCGCCGAGCGGGCCAGCAGCATCCAGGGCACCAGGGCGACGAAGGCGAACCACCACAGCCCCGGCGCCGGGAAGGCGAGGGCGGGCAGCGCGCCGGCCGCGAACGCGGCACCCGCGCGCCACCACGGGGAGGCGGCGAACCGCCGCCAGGGCCACCACCGCATCAGGCGCCTCCGCTCCCAGTGTGGGCCCCGGTCAGGAGACCGGCGCCCCGGCGGGGGCGAGGTGCCGCCACTTCTCGTGCACCGTGACCTTCCGCAGCCGCCAGCCCTCGTACGTCCTGGCCAGCTCGAAGGTGTAGCGGCCCCCCGCGACGAAATTGGGGGCGGTGGAGAGGTCCGGGCCGCCGGCGCCGTCCGTGCCGTCGGTCAGCCGCATCGGGTTGACGAAGTCCGCGCGCACCTCGGCACGGTCGCCCGGCGAACCGCCCAGGTCCTCCAGCTCCACCCGCCGGTTCACGATCAGGTGCTGACGGACCGGGAAGATCCGCATCGTCTCGGCCAGCCAGTCGGCCACCTCACCGGCGGGTCCCTCGATCCCGCCCGCGGAGGTGTAGTCGGCCCGCCCGTCCCGGGTGAACAGGGCCCGGTACGCCACCCAGTCGCCGTCGTCCACGGCCACCGCGTACCCGGTCACCACGGCGTCCACCGCCATCCGGTCCATCACCGTCGCGAGGTCCACACGCTGCGTCATCGGGTCAGTCTGGGACAGCGGGCCCCGGAGGCCAAGAGCCGTGCGGCCACCGGTCTCCGGCACTGGCCGGAACCGGGTGCGCGAGGCTGCCGGCAGGCCCGCCCGCTGCCCCGCCGCCCGACCCGGGGCCCGTACGCCAGTACGCCCGCCCCGGCGTCACGGCTCCCGCTGCCGCACCACCACCAGGAAGGCGTCCGTGGCCAGGTCCATCACCACCTCGGCCGCCACCCCCTCCCGCATCCGCTCCGCCGCGTACTCCTCGGCGGGCCAGCTCCCGTGCGGACTCCCCGCCGGGAAACGCTCCAGCACCACTCGGCCGCCCATCGGGCACCCCCGGTTCCTCGTCCGGCGGCCGCCCCGACGCGAACCGCCTCCCTGGGCACAACGACGCGGGGCGCGTCCGGGAACGTTCCCGGACGCGCCCCGCGAAGCGGTGGGCGGGCCGTCAGCCGGCCGACTCGCCCGCGTGGGGGCTGAGCACGTCCGTGCCGACCAGCACGAAGATGGCGATGCCGAGCGCGATCCGGTAGATCACGAAGGGCATGAACGACTTGGTGGTGATGAACTTCATGAACCACGCGATGACCGCGTAGCCGACGACGAAGGCGATCACCGTCGCGAAGATCGTCGGGCCCCAGGAGACGTGCCCCTCGCCCACGCTCTTCAGCTCGTACGCGCCCGACGCGAGCACGGCCGGAATCGCCAGCAGGAAGGAGTAACGCGCCGCCGCCTCACGCGTGTACCCCATCAGGAGGCCGCCGCTGATGGTCGCGCCCGACCGGGAGACGCCCGGGATCAGTGCCATCGCCTGGCAGAAACCGAAGATCAGACCGTCGCGCACGCCCAGCTCCTTGAGCGTCTTGCGCTCCCGGATCGCGCGGTGCCTGCCGCCCACCTCGTCGCGGGCCGCCAGCCGGTCCGCGACACCCAGCACGATGCCCATCACGATCAGCGTGGTCGCGATCAGCCGCAGGTCGCGGAAGGGTCCCTCGATGTGGTCCTTCAGCGTCACGCCCAGCACGCCGATCGGGACCGACCCCACGATCACCAGCCAGCCCATCTGCGCGTCGTGGTCCGAGCGCATCGAGCGGTCCGTCAGGGACCGGAACCAGGCGCCCACGATCCGCATGATGTCCTTGCGGAAGTAGATGAGGACGGCGGCCTCGGTACCGATCTGGGTGATGGCGGTGAAGGCCGCGCCCGGGTCCTCCCAGCCGGCGAAGGCCGCCGTCAGCCGCAGGTGGCCGCTGGAGGAAATGGGCAGGAACTCCGTGAGCCCTTGGACGAGACCGAGGATTAGGGATTCGAACCAGCTCATGTCGGGGTGCGCTCGTCCTTGTGATCGTCGGGCAGTTCGGGTCCGATGCTAGGGCCCGTACGGGGGACGTCCGACCACAGGGGTCCCCCGAAGGGTCAGGCGGCCTTCAGCCGGTGACGTTTGCGCCAGGCCACCGCGGCCGCCCCGAGGCCGGACGCGGTGATGAACCCCATCGCCGCCAGGAACACCGGGGACGTGGGGGAGGAGGCACTGCTGCCCGCGATCACGTAGGCGGCCGTGTTCGGCACCGTGCCGAGCGCGGTGGCGAGGAGGAACGGCAGCCAGCCGCACCGGCTCACCGCCGCGCAGTAGTTGGCCGCCGCGAAGGGCACGCCCGGGAAGATGCGCACCGCCAGCACCGACCGGAAGCCGTGCCGGCTCAGCTGCCCGTCCGCCGCCTTCAGCCAGCGCCCCCGCAGCAGGGGCCGCAGCGCATCCTGGCCCAGCGTCCGGCCCAGGCCGAACGCGATGCCGGCGCCGAGGACCGTGCCGGCGACCGCCGCGGCGAGCCCGAACCCGGCCCCGAACAGGGCGCCCGCCGCCAGGTTCAGCAGCGGCCGGGGCACGAACGCGGCCGTGCACACGCCGTAGCCGACGGCGAAGAGCAGCACCGCGCCGGCGCCCGCGACCTGTGACGGGGGCCAGCCCTCGGAGAGCAGCCGCTGGGGTTCGTACCGGAGTACGCAGAGCCCCGCGGCCACCAGCAGGACGACGAGCAGGGCCAGCCGGGCGCGGGGCGCGAGCAGCGCGCGGGCGCAGCGGGCGGGCAGGCCCGGGCGGACGGCCGGAGCGGCGGCGGGGGCGGACATCCGGGGAGAGTAACCGACGTACCCGTCGGACCGCCGTAATCTGTGCCTCATGCGGCCGAAGGACACGGGACGGACGGAAGTCGGGACGGCGTACCGGGGCCCGGCCGACCGGGACACGGAGGGCGCCGGCGCGGCGGGCACGGACCCGGAGGGCGCTGCGGCGGCGGGCCGGGGTGTGGCGGGCGGGGACACGGCTGGCCGGGGTGTGGCGGGCGGGGACACGACGGGCCGGGGCGTGGCGGGCGAGGGCACTGCGGACGACGGCACGGCCGGTGCGGTCACGCCCCCGCCGAGCGCGCTGGCCGACGCCGTGCTGGAGCGGCTGACGGCCGCGTACGGGCCCGCCGCCGACCCCGTACGGGCCGCGGGCGCAGCCGCGTACATGAAGGGCGTGGCCCCCTTCCTCGGCATCCCGACCCCGCGCCGCCGCGAGCTGTCGCGCGCCGTCCTGGCGGGGCTGCCCCGCCCGGCCGAGGCCGACTGCGCCGCGGTCGCGCTGCGCTGCTGGGCGCTGCCCGAGCGCGAGTACCACTACTTCGCCGTCGACTACCTGCGCCGGTACGTCGGCCGCTGTTCCTCGGACCTGCTGCCGGTGGTGCGCCGGCTCCTCGTCACCGTCCCCTGGTGGGACACCGTCGACCTGCTGGCCGCCCACACCGTCGGGCCGCTGGTCGCCGCCGACCCCGCGCTCCCGGCCGTGATGGACGACTGGAGCGGGGACGCGAATCTGTGGCTGGTGCGCACGGCCCTGCTGCACCAGCTCCGCTACAAGGAGGCCACGGACACCGGGCGGCTGTTCGGCTACTGCCTGCGCCAGGCCGGCCACCCCGACTTCTTCGTCCGCAAGGCCATCGGCTGGAGCCTGCGCGAGTACGCCAAGACCGACCCGGACGCGGTACGGGAGTTCGTCGCCGGGGCGCGCGACCGGCTGGCGCCGCTGTCGGTGCGCGAGGCCCTGAAGAACCTCTGAGCGCGTTCGGCCCGGAGTGCCCGCAGGTGCCGAACCGGCGGGTGCCGAACCGGCGGGTGCCGGGCCGGCGGCCCCGGAGCGGAGGCCCCGGGCCGGAGGGTCCCGAACCGGCGGGTCCCGAACGGACGGGCCCCGGAAGGTTCCTGACGGAAAAGCATTCGACCCGGCGGGCGCCGCACGGCAGGATCGGGGACATGTTCCGGCACGCCTTCCCCGATGCGACGTCCGCCCACGCGGACGCGCCGAAGGCTGCCCTCCACGCCCACGGGGCCCCGACCGCGTCGCCGGTCCCGGCTCCGGCCGCGGCGGTCGCCGCCGCCACCGCCGCGTGGCCCTTCGACGGCGCCCGACGCTGACCCTTCCCGGACATTCCGGCGGACCCCGCAGGGGGAGGGTCGGTCCGGCCCCGGGGTCCCCACTCCTCCGCGGTACCGCCCGACGGTCCGCGCGCCCCTCGGCGCGCGCCCGGGCGCCGGCCGCGGTCCCACGTCCCAGTTCCGGGAAGGAACCATGCCCAAGACGGCGTACGTCCGCAGCAAGCCCCACCTCAACATCGGCACGATGGGTCACGTCGACCACGGCAAGACCACCCTCACCGCCGCCATCACCAAGGTCCTCGCCGAGCGCGGGGGCGCCGCCTTCGTGCCGTTCGAGCGCATCGACCGGGCCCCGGAGGAGGCCCGCCGCGGCATCACCATCAACCTCACCCACGTCGAGTACGAGACCGACACCCGCCACTACGCCCACGTCGACATGCCCGGGCACGCCGACTACGTCAAGAACATGGTCACCGGGGCCGCGCAGCTCGACGGCGCGATCCTCGTCGTGTCCGCGGCCGACGGCGTCATGCCGCAGACCGCCGAGCACGTGCTCCTCGCCCGGCAGGTCGGGGTGAACCACATCGTGGTCGCCCTCAACAAGGCCGACGCCGGCGACCCCGAGCTCACCGACCTGGTCGAGCTGGAGGTCCGCGAGCTGCTGACCGCGCACGGCTACGGCGGCGACTCGCTGCCGGTGGTACGGGTCTCCGGGCTCCGGGCGCTGGAGGGCGACCCGCAGTGGACGGCGGCCGTCGAGGCGCTGCTGGACGCGGTGGACACGTACGTGCCGATGCCGGTGCGGTACACGGACGCCCCGTTCCTGCTGCCGGTCGAGAACGTGCTGACCATCACCGGGCGCGGCACCGTCGTCACCGGTGCCGTGGAGCGCGGCACGGTGCGGGTCGGCGACCGGGTGTCCCTGCTCGGCGCGGGCGCCGACGAGGCGGCCGAGACCGTGGTCACCGGCCTGGAGACCTTCGGCAAGCCGATGGAGTCCGCGGAGGCGGGCGACAACGTGGCCCTGCTGCTGCGCGGCGTCCCGCGGAACGGGGTGCGGCGCGGCGACGTGGTCGCGGCGCCGGGCAGCGTGACGCCGAGCCGGCGGTTCACCGCGCAGGTGTACGTCCTCTCGGCGCGGGAGGGCGGCCGCCGGACGGCGCTGTCCACCGGCTACCGGCCGCAGTTCTACATCCGCACCGCGGACGTGGTGGGGAACGTGGACCTGGGCGGGGCGGGGACGGCCCGCCCGGGCGAGACGGTCACGATGACCGTGGAGCTCGGGCGTGACGTGCCGCTGGAGGCCGGGCTCGGCTTCGCGATCCGCGAGGGCGGGCGGACGGTCGGCGCGGGGACGGTGACGTCCCTGGGCTGATCCTCTGCGGCCCCGGTGTGGGGGCGGCGGTCCGGCGTGCGCCAGACTGCCGTCCACACGCGGACGCGGGAACCCACGGGACCTGCGGCGACACGATGGGGTGGGCGATGGGCGGCGACACGGCACTGGTGCTCGGCGGAGGCGGCCTGACCGGGATCGGCTGGGAGGCCGGGATCCTGTACGGGCTGGCCGAGGCGGGCGTGAACCTCTTCGACGCCGAGCTGGTGGTCGGCACGTCCGCCGGATCGGTCGTGGGCGCGCAGCTGGCCTCCGGGCTGCTGACCCCGCGGGAGCTGTACGAGCGTCAGACCGGCGACGCCTCCGGGGAGCGGGCGGCCCGGCTCGGCCCAGGGCTGCTGGCCCGGTACGCGGGCGCCATGCTGCGGGCCAAGGACGCCCAGGCCTACGGGGCGCGGCTGGGCGCGATGGCGCTGGCCGCCGAGACCGAGCCGGAGGAGGTGCGCCGCGAGGTGCTGGCCGGGCGGCTCGTCTCGCAGGAGTGGCCGGACCGGCCGGAGCTGCCGGAACTGCTGGTCACGGCGGTGGACGCGGTCACGGGGGAGTTCCGGGCCTTCGGGCGGGGCGGCGAGGCCACCCTGCTGGAGGCGGTGGGCGCGAGCTGTGCGGTGCCGGGGGTGTGGCCGCCGGTGACCATCGGGGGGCGGCGCTGGATCGACGGGGGGATGCGGTCGGGCACCAACGCCGACCTGGCCGCCGGGTACCGGCGCGTGGTGATCCTCGCCCCGATGCCGGGCGGCGCGGGGGTGCTGGCCTCGGCGCGGTCGATGGCGGAGGGGCTGCGGGCCGGGGGCTCGTCGGTGCTGCTGGTCTCGCCGTCGCGGGAGGCCAGGCGGGCCTTCGGGCGGAACGTACTGGACCCGGCCCGGCGGCGGCCGGCCGCCGAAGCGGGGCTGGCGCAGGCCGCGACGCTGGCCGCTGAGGCGCAGGCGGTCTGGGGGTAGTACCGGCCCGGTACGCGCGTTCCCGCACCGGCCCTGTGCCGGGCGGGGCCCGCACCGGCCCTGTGTCGGGCGTGGCCCGTACCGCCCCCGCGGCGGGCCACCGCTCCCCTGCCGGGTGCAGGCCGCCGCGCCTGGGCCGGGCGGCCGGGTGCCGGTTCGGACGGCTGCGGGCCGTTGCCCTGCGGGGCGAGCCCCTCCCCACCCTTCTCCCGTTCACCGGCGGGGCTGTGTCCCGGGCCGCTCGGGGCTTGCGCCCCTGTTCCGCGTGGGGCTGTGCCCCGGGCTTCGGGGGCCGGGGTGGCCCCGGTGAACGGGAGAGGGGTGGGGTGGCTGCCGCGGCGTGGGGAGAATGGTGGGGTGGATGATGACGCGGTGCCCGTGATGCGGGGCGTGGACAGTGGGTGGGCGAAGTTGATGCCCGACGTGGACCGGGAGCGGGGGTGGCTGCTCACGCTGGACGGGGCGCCGCAGTCGTACGTCGATCTGGACGACCCCGCCCACCTGGAGTTCGAGTACGCCCGCCGGCTGGGCCACGTACTCGACGTCGCCGCTCCCGAGGGCGACCCGCTGGACGTCGTCCACCTCGGCGGCGGTGCCCTGACGCTGCCCCGCTACGTGGCCCACACCCGGCCCCGTTCGCGGCAGCTGGTCGTCGAGTTCGACGGGGGACTGGTCGAACTGGTGCGTGAGCACCTGCCCTTCGACGGCGCGGAGGTCCTCGTACGGGACGCCCGCGCCTGGATCGAGGACGCCCCCGACGCGGCCGCGGACGTGATCGTCGCCGACGTCTTCGGAGGCTCGCGGGTGCCCGCCCAGCTGACCTCCCTGGAGTACGCCCGCCAGGCGGCCCGTGTGCTGCGCCCCGGCGGCGTCTACGCGGCCAACCTCGCGGACGGTGCCCCCTTCGGCTTCCTCCGCTCCCAGCTGGCCAACTTCACCGCCGTGTTCCCGTACGTGGCGCTGGTCGCCGAGCCCGCGGTGCTGCGCGGCCGCCGCTTCGGCAACGCCGTGCTGCTGGCCGGCCACCGGGAGCCGGACCTCGCCGCGCTCGCCCGCCGCTGCGCCGCCGACGCCTTCCCCGCCCGCGTCGAGGACGGCGAGGCGCTCAGCCGGCTGACCGACGGCGCCGCGACCGTGGGGGACGCGGACGCCGTGCCGTCACCCCAGCCGCCCGACGGGGCTTTCCGCATCGGCTGACCCGGCGGCGCCCGCCGCCTTCACCCCGGACGTTCGCCGCGTCATCCGGCGGACGTCCGGGACCAGCAGCACCGCCGCAGTCACCGCCACCACGAGCCCGGCGCAGCCCCACAGCGCGGCCGTCCGGCCCACCAGCGACTCCACCGGCCCCGCCAGCGCGGTGGCCAGCGGCAGCATCGACACGGAGCCGAACCAGTCGTAGGCGGAGACCCGGGAGAACTTCTCCTCGGGTATCTCCTGGTGCATCGTCGCCATCCACGAGACGCCGAACACCTCGATCGCCGTGCCGCTGACGAACATCACCGCGCACAGCGCCCAGGCCGGCACCGGCACGGCCAGCGCCGCCGACGGCATCGCCAGCGGGAACACGCACAGCGTGCCCACCAGCAGCAGGCGGCGCGGCTTCCACCGCATCATCAGCACCGCGCCCGCGATGGTGCCCACCCCGAAGGCGCCCAGGGCGAGCCCCCACGGGCCCGCGCCGCCGAGTTCGTCCCGGGCGACCAGGGGCCCGTACACGGACTCGGCCGCGCCGACGACGGCCACCACGACGGAGAACTGGAGCACGATGCTCCACAGCCAGGGCCGGGTGATGAACTCCTGCCAGCCCTCCCGCAGATCGGACAGCAGGCCGCCGCCCGGCTCCCGCTCCGGCACGTGGCTGACGTCGAGGAAGGCCCGCATCGCCCCGGCGACCGCGAAGGCCGCCGCGTCGACGGCGAGCACCCAGCCGGGGCCGAGCGCGGCGATCATCGCGCCGCCGAGCGCGGCGCCGCCGATGCCCGCGCCGTTCATCGACATCCGGAAGAGCGCGAAGGCGCGGTTGGCCTGCTCGCCGGAGACGGTGGACAGCAGCATGCCCTCGGCGGCGGGGTTGAAGAACGCCTGCCCGGTGCCGCCCAGGGCGGACAGCAGCATCATCTGCCACAGCCGCGCCTCGCCCGTCAGCACGAGGACGGCGAACACCGCCTGCGAGAGGCAGTTGAGGGCGTTGGCCGCGACCATCACCCGGTGCCGCGGGATCCGGTCCGCCAGCGCCCCGCCCACGAGCAGGAAGAGCACGAGCGGGAGCGTGCGGGCGGCGGCGACCAGGCCGACGTCCCCGCCGGAGCCCCCGGACTGGAGCACGGCGAAGGCCGCCGCGATCAGGGCGCCGTGGCTGCCCAGGTTCGTCACGACCGCGGCGGCCGTCAGGAGGGTGTAGTTGCGGCCCGCCCACGAGGGGCGGGCCGGACGCCGGAACGTCATCCGTTCGTGAGCCGCACGGTGCTCATGATCTTCTTGACCGTGGCGTGCGGGATCTCGTCCTTCACGTTGTTGGGCGCGTAGAGCACCCAGCTGGAGAAGTCACCCTTGGCGTTCTTGAAGCTGAAGGCGATGGACTTGCCGTCCGTGGAGCACTTGTGCTCCTTCTTCACGCCGTTGGCCGTGGCCGTGGCGTAGTGGCCCTTCAGGCCCGACTTGGTGGTGTACGGCTTGGCCTTGGTCACCTTGACGGTGCCCTTCGGCTCGGTCTGCGCGTACGCCGCCCACACCCAGTTGCCGGCCTCGTTGCGCGCGGCCTCGGCGGTGTCCTTCGCGCCCTGGCCGCCCTTGGTGCCGGAGCCCGCCAGGCTGTAGTCCTCCTCGTCGCCGTCCTTGTCGGAGTCGACGATGCACCACTGCTCCTTGAGGGAGGCGGGCGCGGACATGCTGATGATCGGCTGGCCGGTGTCCTTCTTCTCGTCGGCGAAGCCGATGTAGGTGTCCGGCGTCTCGACCTTCCACTCCGGCGGGACGTCGAAGGCGGTGCCGTACTTCGGGTTCACGACCACCTTCCACCCGGGGACGGTCGGCTTGAGGTCGCCGCCGCCGCGCGGGTTGGCGCTCGCGGAGGCCGAGGCGGACGCGGAGGGCTTGGCGGACGGCTTGCCGTCGGCCTCGTCCTTCTTGTCGTCGTCCCGGGTCAGGACGTAGGCGCCCATCACGGCGGCGGCCACGACCACCACGGAGGTCGCGATGATCGCGATCATCGTGGTCTTCTTGCGGCCGTCCGAGGGCTCCTGGCCGTACGGGTCGTACGGCTGCTGGTACGCCCACTGCTCGGCGGTGGGCGGCTGCTGGGCGTACGGGCCCGGCTGGCCAAAGCCGCCCTGCTGCGGGTAGCCGTAGCCCTCCTGCGGCGGGGCCGGGGGCTGCTGGGGGTAGCCGTACCCCTCCTGGGGCGCGGCCGGGGGCTGCTGGGGGTAGCCGTACCCGCCCTGCTGCGGTGCCGCGGGCGGCTGCTGGGGGTAGCCGTAACCACCCTCACCGGCGGGCTGCTGGTAGGGGTTCGGCGGTTGTCCCGGCTGCCCCGGCTGCGCGGGCTGCTGGTACGGGTTCTGATTCGCGTCCTGCGGGTTCTGCTCGCCCCCGGGCGGCTGCTGTCCTGGCCACATGGCCGTAACCATAGAGGTGGCGGGTGACACGGGCTACGGCCGCCCCCGCCCCAAGGTCTGGCCAATGCTGCCTACTCGTGGGTAACATCCTGGCCCATGAGCGCTGATCAGATGAACGTAGGCGAACTGCTGGCGGCCACCGTGCCGATGGTCCGGACGCTGAACCTGGAGTTCCTGGAGACCACCCCGGAGCGCGCCGTGCTGCGCCTGCCGGACCAGCCCGACTACCACAACCACATTGCGGGCCCGCACGCCGGCGCGATGTTCACGCTGGCCGAGTCGGCCAGCGGCGCCATCGTCATCGCCGCGTTCGGGGACCAGCTCTCCCGCGCCGTGCCGCTCGCCGTGAGCGCCGAGATCGGCTACAAGAAGGTCGCCAAGGGCGCCGTCACCGCCACCGCGACCCTGGGCCGCCCGGCCGCCGAGGTCGTCGCCGAGCTGGACGCGGGCGGCCGCCCCGAGTTCCCGGTGACCATCAGCATCCAGCGCGAGGACGAGGCCGTCACGGGCGAGATGACCGTGATCTGGACGCTGCGCCCCAACGCGTAGCCGCACACCGCGCAACGACGGCGGGGTCCCTCGCGGGGCCCCGCCGCCGTCGTGTCCGCACCGGCCGCGGGCACGTCGCGGCACCCCCGGGCTCAGTGCCGCGGGCGTTCCAGGTACGCGACCGTGCCCGTGCGGCGGGCCTCGGCGACCGCCCCCAGGCGCGCGAAGGCCTCGGGCGTCATCAGGCGCCGCCACTCCTCCAGCGTGTGCACCCGGAACTCCGAGTGCTCCGACGGGTCCAGGACGATCGCGTCGAGCTGCTCGTCCGTGAGCGTGCCGCCGTCGAAGACGAAGCCGATCTTGTTGGCCGGCCACTCGCCGTCCGGGCCCCCGAAGGTCACCCCGCGCAGCACGGGTGCCCCCTCGAAGACCATCCCCGTCTCCTCGCGGCACTCCCGCACCGCGCACTCCCAGGGCGTCTCGCCCGGGTCCATGTTCCCGCCCGGCCACTGCCACTGGCCCTCGTTGTACACGGCGCGCAGCTGCACCGGCCGGTCCCGCGTGTCGGTGAAGAACAGACAGGCGTACGAGGAGGCGCGGGCGATCGTCTCGATGTACTGCTCGGGCGGCAGCCAGGTGGAGGTCATGCCCCTCGTCTACCAGCCGGGGCACGCCGACACGCCGGGGAGCGCGCGCCGTCCGCCCTTCCGTGCGGGGCCGGGACCGGCCCGGACGTACGGGCAGTCGGGTTAATCCCGGGCGCCGCACCGGGCGCCGGGCCCGGCCGTACGGGGCGCGCGGCGCAGAGTGGCACGCGCGGGGAGTTCCGGCGCGGGGCTGCCCGCACCCAGCCGGTGCCGCCACCCCCAGGAGTGACCGCCCATGAGCGAGCACGTGTCCCGCCGTACCGCGATGCGCCTGCTCGGCGCCGCCGCCGTGGCCGCCGGCGGCGCCGGGTGCACGGTGACTCCGGGGGCGGGCGCCCGGACCGGCGCCGAGCCCCTCACCGCAGCCCGGCTCGCCGCCGAGGCCCCCGCCCGCCCCGCCAGGCCCGGCAGCGCGGCCCGGGTCCAGGCCCTGCTCGAACGCCTCACGCTGGACGAGAAGCTGGGGCTCCTGCACGGCGACCGCGACCCCGCCTCCCTCGGCCAGGCCGGGTACGTCCCCGGCGTCCCCCGGCTCGGCATCCCCCCGCTCCGCCTCGCCGACGGTCCCGCCGGCGTGCGCGTGGCCAAGCCCGCCACGGCCCTGCCCGCACCCGTGCTCCTCGCCTCCGCCTTCGACCCCGCGCTGGCCCGAGAGTACGGCCGGGTCATCGGCCGCGAGGGGCGCGCGCTGGGCCAGGACGTGCTGCTCTCGCCCATGGTCAACCTGATCCGCACCCCGTACGCCGGACGGAACTTCGAGACCTTCGCCGAGGATCCCAAGCTCACCGCGGACCTGGTCGGGGAGGTGATCCGCGGCATCCAGGACGAGGGCCTCATCGCCACGGTCAAGCACTTCGCCCTCAACAACCAGGAGCAGGGCCGCACGTCCGTCGACGTGGTGGCGGGGGAGCAGGTCATGCACGAGACCGAGCTGCGCGGCTTCGAGGCCGCCGTCGGTGCCGGCTGCGGCTCCGTGATGGGCGCCTACAACATGGTCAACGGCGTGCACGCGTGCGAGAGCAAGCCGCTCCTGGACGAACTGCTGCGCGGTCGCTGGGGGTTCGACGGCTGGGTGATGTCCGACTGGGACGCCACCCACAGCACGGCCGCCGCCCTCACCGCCGGGCTCGACATGGAGATGCCCGGCGGCCGTCACTTCGGCGCCGCGCTCAAGC
This sequence comes from Streptomyces sp. NPDC101118, assembly GCF_044759445.1. Taxonomy (NCBI): domain Bacteria; kingdom Bacillati; phylum Actinomycetota; class Actinomycetes; order Kitasatosporales; family Streptomycetaceae; genus Streptomyces; species Streptomyces sp. NPDC101118. Next base: position 69,586 of record NZ_JBIVZG010000026.1, read on the forward strand.
AGGCCGTCACCTCGGGCAAGGTGCCGCTCGGCCACGTCGACCGCGCCGTGAGCCGCCTGCTGGCCACCCTGGACCGGTTCGGGCTGCTCGACGGCGCGCCGCCCGCCCGGCCCGTGCGCGACCCCGCCGCCGGCGCCCGCACCGCCCGCCGGGTGGCCGTCGCCGGAGCCGTCCTGCTGCGCAACGAGCGCGGCACCCTGCCGCTCACCGGGCCCGCCGCACGCTCCCTGGCCGTCGTCGGGCCCACCGGGCAACACCCCTTCGTCAGCGGCGGCGGCAGCGCCCACGTGGTGCCCGACCGCGCCGAGAGCCCGCTCGACGCCCTGCGCCGGCGCGCGGGCAAGGGCGCGCAGGTGCGGTACGCCCCCGGCGAGGACCTGTACGGCCGCCCGCTCCCCGGGAACGCGCTCACCCCGGCCGCCGCCCTCGACGACCGGGCCGTGGCGGCCGGGCGCTCCTGGACCCACCAGGGCAGGTTCACGCTGGCCGCCGACGACGAATGGACCCTGTACGTCCACTACACCGGCCGCCGGCCCAGCGTGAAGCTCGACGGCCAGGAGCTGTTCCCCGTCCAGCAGGGCGTGGCCGAGTTCTTCGCGGGCGGCCTGCTCGGCACCGCGCCCGACGGCCGGTCCGTACGCCGCCGCACCCTCCGTCTGGCCAAGGGCACCCACTCGCTCGCCGTCTCCGCCGAGGGCGGCCCGGCCGGCCAGCGCTTCCGGCTCCGCCACAGCACCCGCGCCACCCGCGAGGCGGACCTCGCCGAGGCCGTACGCGCCGCGAGGGGAGCGCACAGCTGCGTGCTCTTCGCCTACGAGGACGCCACCGAGGGCCGCGACCGCACCACCCTCGCCCTGCCCGGCGCCCAGCAGCGCCTGATCGAGGCCGTCACCGCGGCCAACCCCCGCACCACCGTGGTGCTCAACACCTCCTCCAGCACCACCATGCCGTGGCTGGACCGCACGGGCGCCGTGCTGCAGATGTACTACCCGGGCCAGGAGGGCGCCGCGGCCACCGCCGCCGTGCTCTTCGGTGACGAGGACCCGGGCGGCCGGCTCACCCAGACCTTCCCCGCGGCCGAGCACCTCCACCCGGTCGCCGGGGACCCGCTGCGCTACCCCGGCGTCGCGGGCCGCCAGGAGTACACCGAGGGCATCCACGTGGGGCACCGCTGGTACGACGCGCAGCGGGTGGCGCCGCTCTTCGCGTTCGGGCACGGGCTCTCGTACACCTCGTTCGGCTACGAGAAGCTCGCCGTCCGGCGGCGCGGGGAGGGCCTCGCGGTCGAGTTCACCGTCCGCAACACCGGCGCCCGCCGCGGCACCGAGGTCGCCCAGGTCTACCTCGGCCCCTCGCCCGACCTCCGCCTCGACCAGCCGGTCCGGGCGCTCGCCGGGTACGCCCGCCTCACCCTCGACCCCGGCAGGTCCCGCCGCGTCACGGTCGCCGTCGACGCCCGCACCCTGTCCTCCTGGGACCCGGCCGCGCACGCCTGGGTCCTGGGCACCGGGCGGCGCGAGGTCTGGGCCGGGCGGTCCTCGCGCGACCTGCCGCTGCGCGGTGCGGCCGAGGTCCGGCGGCCGGCCGCCACCGGTTGAGGAGCGGGTAGGCTCGCGGACTGTGCCGCCGGGGGCGCGCACGCGGGCGAGGGACCCAGGGAAGCGAGGACGTACGGGTGCACATCCAGGAATGGCTCGAGACCGTACCGGCGGTCAGCATCTACCTGCTGGTCGGCCTGGTGATCGGGCTGGAGTCGCTCGGCATCCCGCTGCCCGGCGAGATCATCCTGGTCAGCTCGGCCCTGCTCGCCTCGCAGCACGGCGAGGTCGACCCGCTGGTGCTGGGCATCTGCGCCACCGCGGGCGCGATCATCGGCGACTCGATCGGCTACGCCATCGGCCGCAAGGGCGGCAGGCCGCTGCTGGCCCGGCTCGGCAAGCGGTTCCCCAAGCACTTCGGCGAGCAGAACATCGCCATGGCCGAGCGGTCCTTCGAGAAGTGGGGCATGTGGGCCGTGTTCTTCGGCCGCTTCGTCGCCCTGCTGCGCATCTTCGCCGGTCCGCTCGCGGGCGTGCTGCAGATGCCGTACTGGAAGTTCCTCATCGCCAACGTCTTCGGCGGGATCCTGTGGGCCGGCGGCACCACGGCCGTCATCTACTACGTCGGCGTCGTGGCCGAGGCCTGGCTCAAGCGGTTCTCGTGGCTCGGGCTGGTGGCCGCGGTGCTCATCGGCATCACCTCGATGCTCGTGCTGAAGAACCGCGCGAAGAAGGCGGCGGCGCGCGCCGAGGCCGAGCCGGACGCCGGGACGACGGCCGCGCCCGCGCAGGTCGCCCCGGCCACGGACTGACCCGCCGGACACCGCCCGGCGCCCATCGCCTACCGTGCACGTGGGCGCGCGACCAGAACCAGCGGTACGGCAAGGAGAAGGCGATGGCGGAGCAGCAGGCACTCGTGCACGGCGTGGGCGGCAAGGAGCCGCAGGTGCACCCGGAGGCGTTCGCCGCGCCGACGTCCGTCGTGATCGGCGAGGTCACCCTGGGCGCCGGCGCCAGCGTCTGGTACCACGGCGTGCTGCGCGCCGACTGCGGACCGATCGTGATCGGAGCCGACAGCAACATCCAGGACAATTGCACTGTGCATGTGGATCCCGGCTTCCCGGTGACGGTCGGCGAGCGCGTCTCCGTCGGGCACAACGCGATCCTGCACGGCTGCACCGTCGAGGACGACGTGCTGATCGGCATGGGCTCCACGGTCCTGAACGGCGCGGTCATCGGCGCCGGTTCGCTGGTCGCCGCGCAGGCGCTGGTGCCGCAGGGCATGGTCGTGCCGCCCGGCTCGCTCGTCGCCGGAGTGCCCGCCAAGGTCAGGCGGCAGCTGACGGACGAGGAGCGCGAGGGCATCAAGCTGAACGCCCGGATGTACCAGGACCTGGTCAAGGCCCACCGCGAGGCGCTGGCCGGCTGACGGCCCCTCCCCGCGGCCGGTGGGGTGAAGATCACAGGCCGTCGGTCCGGACGCCCGGGCCGGCGGCCATTACCGTGTCCGGGTGCCGAAGAACAGAAACACGTTCTCATCCTGGCGGCGGCGGGCCGCGTCCCGCGCCGCCCACGCGGCCTGGGGCTGGATGCAGCGGGCCGGGGCCGTCACCGCGGAGCACCCCGGGCGGCTGCGCTTCGGCGCCATCGGGCCGAACACCCGCCTCGCCTTCCCCCAGGGCACCGTCTTCGGCGAACGCTGGATCCACCTCGGGGACCACTGCATCATCGCCGAGCAGGTGACCCTGACCGCCGGCATGATGCCCGGCCTCGACCTGGGCACCGCCCCAGTCCTGGAGCTCGCCGACGGCGTCGTCCTGGGCCGGGGCAGCCACGTGATCGCCGATGCCCGGATCACCGTGGGCAAGGACACCTTCTGCGGGCCCGGCGTGTACATCACGTCCACGAACCACAGCTACGACGACCCGGACGAGCCGGTCGGCAGGCAGTGGCCGCGCAGTGAGCCGGTCGAGATCGGCCCCGGGTGCTGGCTCGGCACCGGCGCGGTGATCCTGCCCGGCGCGCGGCTGGGCCGGAACGTCGTGGTGGCCGCGGGTGCCGTCGTACGCGGAGAGGTGCCCGACCACGCCGTGGTGGCCGGGGCGCCGGCCAAGGTCGTACGCCGCTGGCTGCCCGCCACCGGCTGGCAGCCCCCGCTGCGCACGCCCGCCCCGGTGCCGATTCCGGACGGGGTGACGCCGGAGCAGCTGCGGGCCCTGGCGGAGGCGGAGCGGGCCGGACTGCTGGATGCGCTGGAGGGCTGACCGGCGACCGGCCGGGTGTCCCGCCCGGTCGCCGGGCCGGTTCAGCCCGCGGCGAGCAGGACCGTTCCGGCGAGGGCGAGGCCGGCCCCCGCGGCCTGCACCGTCCGCAGCCGTTCCTTGAGCACCCCGCGGGCGGCCAGCGCCGTCACCACGGGGTAGAGCGAGGCGAGCACGGCGGCCACCGTCACCGGTCCGTGCTGCGCGGCCAGCGCGTACGTGCCGTTGGCGGCCACGTCGGCGAGCCCGACGAACGCCAGCGCCGGCAGCGCCGCCCGGACCACGCCGGGGCCGGCGCCCGCGGGCAGCACCGGGTTGCCGCGCCGCGCCGAGAACCACAGCGCCGTACCGCCGGCGGCCACGTTGGTCAGGCGCTGCACGAAGAGCGCGAGGAACAGGCCCGTCACGGTCGTCGACGCCTCCGCGATCAGGGCCATCACGGCACCGAATCCGAAGGCCGCCAGCAGTGTCAGCAGCACGGCCTTGCGCTGGACCGGCGCGCCCCGCAGCTCGGGACCGCCGGCCAGCACGATGCCGACGACGGCCACCGCGATGCCGGCCACCTGGGCCAGGCCGGGGCGCTCGCCCACGGCCAGGCCGACGCCCACCGGAACCACCACGCCGAGCGAGCCGAGCGGCGACACCACGCCCATCGGGCCCAGGGCCAGGGCCTGGTAGAAGGCGATCATCGCGACCGGGCCCACCAGACCGGCGGCCACCGCGAACCAGAGCTGCGGGCCCGCCTCGGTCCAGGCGCCGGTCGCCAGCACCACGGCGCCCAGCACCAGGACCGCGATCACCTGTGAGACCACGACCACCGTGAGTGCCGGCAGGCGCCGGGCGAGCAGCCCGCCGCCGAAGTCGGCGAAGCCCCAGAGCAGGGCGGTGGCCAGGGCGAGCAGGGTGGTCATGGCAGGGCCTCGCAGTACAGTGCGGTGAACGGTGGAGTACAGCGCAGACTAGTTCACTCCATTGAACCCTGTCATACAAAATATTGACCATCGGAGCCGGACGGAACCGTGACGGACCTCGAAGAGCTCACCCAGGCGCTCGCCCGCAACCTCAAGAAGTGGCGGGTGGAACGCCAGTTCACGCTCGACGCTCTGGCCGCCAGGTCCGGCGTCAGCCGAGGGATGATCATCCAGATCGAGCAGGCCCGTACGAACCCCAGCGTGGGCACCACGGTGAAGCTCGCCGACGCGCTCGGCGTCAGCATCACCACGCTCCTCGACCACGACCGGGGCCCCCGGGTGCAGGTCGTGCTCCCGGGAGAGGGCGTGCGGATGTGGTCGGCCGCGGGCGGCAGCTCCGCCGCGATGCTCACCGGCGACGACCGGCGCGGCCCGCTGGAACTGTGGGCCTACCTCCTGGAGCCCGGCGAGGGCACCGACTCCGACCCCCACCCGGCCGGCACCGTCGAGATGCTGCACGTCACCGCCGGGGAACTGACGCTGGTGGTGGACGGCGAGGACTTCGCGCTGCCCGCGGGCTCGGCGGCCACCTTCGAGGCGAACGTGCCCCACGGCTACCACAACCGGGGCGCGGAGACCGTCGAGATGACCCTCGCGGTCTCCATCCCGCCCGTGGGCCGACCCGCCGGCTGACGGGTCCGTCAGCCGAGGGCCGGGATCTCGATGGCGGGGCAGCGGTCCATCACCATGTGCAGGCCGGACTCCCGGGTGCGGTGGTACGCCGCCTCGTCGACCACGCCCAACTGGAACCAGACGGCCTCGGCGCCGGCCGCCGCGGCCTGGTCGGCCACCGGTCCGGCCAGCGCGCTGTTGACGAACACGTCCACCACGTCGATCTTGAACGGGACCGCGTCCAGCGACGGGTAGCCCCGCTCCCCGTGCACGGTCTCGGCCTTCGGGTGCACCGGGACGATCCGCTTGCCGTACCGCTGGAGCACCCGCGCCACGCCGTAGGCCGCGCGGTCCTGGTTGGCGGACAGGCCCACCACGGCCCAGGTGTCGCCCAGCTCCGTGAGGATCCTGCGGATGGTCGCCGGGTCTGCGTACACGCCCTGTCTCCTTCTTCCCTCGGTCGTCCCCGGGGTCAACACCGCCGACGACCTCGGGGATTCCCGGTCGCTTAGGGTGGGTGGGTGAAGGCAGACCAGTACGTGACGGTGGCCCGCGAGGGCGTGCACGAGTCCGAGATCAACCGCTCGCGCTTCATCTGCTCCCTGGCGCCCGCCGCCACCGAGCAGGAGGCGCAGGACTTCGTCGCACGCATCCGCAAGGAGCACCCCACCGCCACGCACAACTGCTTCGCCTACGTGATCGGCGCCGATGCCGCGGTGCAGAAGGCCAGCGACGACGGCGAACCCGGCGGCACCGCCGGCGTGCCGATGCTCCAGATGCTGATGAGGCGCGAGGTGCGCTACGCGGTGGCCGTCGTCACCCGCTACTACGGCGGCGTCAAGCTCGGCGCCGGCGGCCTGATCCGCGCGTACGGCGGCGTCGTCGGCGAGGCGCTCGACGAGCTCGGTACCCTGACCCGCCGGCGCTACCGGCTCGCCACCGTGACCGTCGACCACCAGCGGGCCGGCAAGACCCAGAACGACCTGCGCGCGACCGGCCGCGCGGTGCTGGACGTGCGGTACGGGGAGGCCGTCGCCATCGAGATCGGCCTGCCCGAGGGCGACGTCGAGGCGTTCCGGGCCTGGCTCGCGGACACCACTGCCGGGACGGCCGGCTTCGAACTGGGCGGGGAGGCCTACGGCGACGCGTAGGCCCCCCCGCGAGCTGCCCTCCCCGCGTCAGCGGAACAGGCGGTGCGCGTGGCGCAGCGCGTACCCGGCCACGTCCGCGCCCAGCCGCACGCCGGCCTCGTCGGCGGTGCGGGAGTGGATGCCGGACCAGACGCGGGCGTCCACGTTCTCCCGGGTCAGCTGCTGCCAGCCGGTGTACGTGCGGGTGACGCCCGGCGCCGTCGGGCTGGTCAGCGTGTACGGCGCGGTGCGCGCCCCCGCGAGGGAGGTCAGCAGGACCTCGGCGGCGCCGGCGTAGGTGCCGTGGCCGCTCGGGTAGTCGGGGTGCGCCGGGGTGTTGTGCAGCGGGGACCACGTCGTGTCCTGGGCGACGTTCCCGGTGCGGATGGCGGTGACGGGGCGCCAGCGCAGGTGGGTGTACTTGCTGTCCGAGGTGGCGATCTGGGTGTCGACCAGCGCGGCGTGGAACAGGCCCACGAAGGCGGCACGCTCGGCGGTGGACGCCCTGGACCGGGACAGCGCCACGCGCAGCGGCTCGGTGTAGAGGGCGAGCGAGCCCCCGTACCAGAAGGTGGCCGTCTCGGTCTGCCGGGCGGTGCGGACGGTGCTGTCCGCGGCGCCGTACGCGCGGACCTCGGCGAGGTCGGCGAGGTAGCGGGCGGAGCCGAGCGCCGGCGGCGGGCCGATCCTGAACTGCCGGGGGCTGTCCAGGAGGAACGGCTTCGCCACGCGGTTGCCGTACTGCACGGCGGGCGCGTAGCCGTTCGGGGTCGGCTGCCAGACGCCGGGGGCGGCGGCCGGCACGGTGAACGGCGCGTTGACCGAGGCCGGGTCGAGGCCGTCGCCGGTGCGGGAGGCCAGCACGGCCTTGGCCTGGCGGGCCCCGGCGGCGACGCCCCGGCGCTCCGCGGAGCCGTCTGGGACGCGGCGCAGGGTGGCCGCGAGGGCGGCGTCGAGCTCCGCCTTGCGGGTGGGCGCGAGCGCGGCCAGGGCGTCGTGGACGGCAGAGGCGACGGCGGCGTCCTGGAACGCGGCGCGGTGCGGTCCGTGGGGGGCCTCGCGCGTGGCGCGGGCGGCGGCGATCCAGCCGATGGCCCAGGTGCGGCTGTTGGTGATCTGGGTGGGTGCGCCGGCGGCGTCCACGGTCTGCGCGGTCACGTCGTACCACTCGCCCACGACGTTCCCGCGGTCCTTCGCGGGCGCGGTGGCCTGGGCGGGCACGGCGCCGACGGCCATGAGCAGGGCGGAGCCGAGGGCGAGCAGGGCGGACCTCTTCACGAGCACTCCCGGTGACGGTGGGTGGCGATCTTGTGGCGCTCGGAAGCCAACCAGGGGGTGCGGGGTGGGGCAAGTGCCCTGATCCGGCCATGACGCGATTGCCATACGGGTGTCACACGGGCGCCACACGGCAGCCCCGGGAAGGCACCCCACCCCGCCCTTCTCCCGTTCACCGGGGCAGGGCCCCGGCCCCCCTGGGGCTGCGCCCCGGACCCCTTGGGGGTACGCCCCAACCCCGCACGGGGCTGCGCCCCGCGGGGGCCGGGACCCGGGGTGCGGGGCGGAGCCCCGGTGAACGGGAGAAGGGTGCGTAGGGGAACCGCCCCGCAGGGCAGCGCCCCGCCGCCCCCCCCGGCGCCCCGCCCCCCGCGCCCCGCCCCCCGCGCCCCGCCCCCCGCACCCCGCCGCCCGCACCCGCAGGGTCGCGCCCGGGACGCCGCCCGTGGGGGCAACCGCTAGCGCAGCGTCAACGGCTCGCCAGGCTCCGCAAAGTGGCGGGCCACCGTGGCCGGTGTGACCTCCTCGAGGGCCGGCGGGGTCCAGCGGGGGGTGCGGTCCTTGTCCACCACCTGCGCGCGGACCCCCTCGGGGAGGTCCGGCGACGCCAGGGCGGCGAGCGAGACCCGCCACTCCTGCTCCAGCACCTCCTCCAGGGAGCCCAGCGACCGCGCCCGGCGCAGCGCGGCCAGGGTGACCTTCAGCGAGGTGGGGGAGTGGCCCAGGATCCGCTCAGCGGCCTCCTTGGCCGCCGGCTCGCCGTACCCCTGGAGCCGGTCCACGATCTCCTCCACCGTGTCCGCCGCGTAGCACGCGTCGATCCAGCCCCGGTGTTCCGCCAGCGCCGCGTCCGGCGCCGGGCGCGCGAAGTCCCGTACCGCCTCCGCGCCCTCGGCGGCCACCGCCTCCGTGAGCCGGGCCAGGTCGGCCGACGGGACGTACAGGTCGGCGAAGCCGCACAGCAGCGCGTCCCCCGGCCCCATCGCGTCGGCCGTCAGCGCCAGGTGCGCGCCCAGCTCGCCCGGCGCCCGGCCCAGCAGGTACGTGCCGCCGACGTCCGGCACGAAGCCGATGCCCACCTCCGGCATGGCCACCCGCGAGCGCTCCGTGACGACCCGCACGCTCCCGTGGGCGGACAGCCCCACGCCGCCGCCCATCACGATGCCGTCCATCAGCGCGACCCACGGCACGGACAGCCGGGCGATGCGCGCGTTCAGCCGGTACTCGTCGCGCCAGAAGGCCCGCGCCCAGGAGCCGTCCCCGAGCGCCGACTCGCGGATGGCCCGGATGTCGCCGCCCGCACACAGGCCCCGCTCGCCGGCGCCGTCGAGGACCACCGCACGGACCTCGGGGTCGCCCTCCCAGCCGTCGAGCGCCGCGGCGACCGCGCGCACCATCTCGTGGGTGAGGGCGTTGAGCGCCTTGGGCCGGTCAAGGGTAATTCGTCCCGCTTTGCCGGTTTTCCGGACCAGTACAGACATGAGCCCGAGCATACGAGGCCGGTCGTGGGGCCCCGGTCCGTTAGCGTGGTGGGGGCCAACAGGAGAGACGGCGGATGAGTCAGGCGGAGGCGGACGTGCGGCGGCGGCAGCTCGGAGCGGACGGGTGAGACTTCTGCACACCTCCGACTGGCACCTCGGCCGGAGCTTCCACCGCGTCAACCTGCTCGACGCCCAGGCCGCCTTCGTCGACCACCTCGTCGCCACCGTCCGGGAGCACGCGGTGGACGCGGTCCTCGTGGCCGGCGACGTGTACGACCGGGCCGTCCCCCCGCTGGCCGCCGTCGCCCTCTACGACCGCGCCCTGCACCGCCTCGCGGACCTCGGCGTGCCCACCGTGATGATCTCCGGCAACCACGACTCGGCCCGCCGCCTCGGCGTCGGCGCCGGACTGATCGGCCGGGCCGGCATCCACCTGCGCACCGACCCGGCCGGCTGCGCCGAGCCCGTCGTCCTGGCCGACGCGCACGGCGACGTCTGCCTCTACGGCCTGCCCTACCTCGAACCCGCCCTGGTCAAGGACGAGTTCGGCACCGACCGGGCCGGCCACGAGGCCGTGCTGACCGCCGCCATGGACCGGGTCCGCGCCGACCTCGCCGGCCGCGCCCCCGGCACCCGCTCGGTGGTCCTCGCCCACGCCTTCGTCACCGGCGGCCTCGCCAGCGACAGCGAGCGCGACATCACCGTCGGCGGGGTCGCCGCCGTCCCCGCCGAGGTCTTCGACGGCGTCGACTACGCGGCCCTCGGCCACCTGCACGGCTGCCAGACCATCACCGAGCGGGTCCGCTACTCCGGCTCCCCGATCGCCTACTCCTTCTCCGAGGTCCACCAACGCAAGTCCATGTGGCTGGTCGACCTCGGGCCCGCCGGCGAGCTGACCGCCGAGCGCCTCGACACCCCCGTGCCCCGCCCCCTCGCCCGGATCCGCGGCCGCCTCGACGACCTGCTCGACGACCCGGCGCTCGCGCCCCACGAGGACGCCTGGGTCGAGGCCACCCTCACCGACCCCGTCCGCCCCGCCGAGCCCATGGCCCGCCTCGCCGCCCGCTTCCCCGGCACGCTCAGCCTGCTCTTCGACCCCGAGGGCGGCGAGACCGGCACCGGAGCCTCGTACGCCCAGCGCCTCAAGGGCCGCAGCGACCAGGAGATCGCCGAGGACTTCGTCGCCCACGTGCGCGGCGGCAGCGGCGCGGACCCCGCCGAACAGGCGGTGCTGCGCCAGGCCTTCGACGACGTACGCACCGACGACACCCTGCGGGAGACGGCCCGATGAGGCTCCACCGGCTCACCGTCACCGCCTTCGGGCCCTTCGCGGCCCCCCAGCAGATCGACTTCGACGCGCTCTCCGCGGCCGGTATCTTCCTGCTCCACGGCCCCACCGGTGCCGGCAAGACCTCCGTCCTGGACGCCGTCTGCTACGCCCTCTACGGATCCGTGCCCGGCCCCCGGCAGGCCCCCGGCACCACCCTCCGCAGCGACCACGCGGACCCCGGCACGCCCACCGAGGTCACGCTCGAACTCACCGTCGGCGGACGGCGCCTGGAGATCACCCGGCGACCCGAACAGGACCGCCCCAAGAAGCGCGGCACCGGCACCACCCGCGACAAGGCGCAGAGCTGGCTGCGCGAGCACACCGCCGCCGAAGGATGGGGCGCCCTCAGCCGCTCCCACCAGGAGATCGGCGAGGAGATCGAGGTGCTGCTCGGCATGAGCCGCGAGCAGTTCTGCCAGGTGGTGCTGCTCCCGCAGGGCGAGTTCGCGCGCTTCCTGCGCGCCGACGCGGAGGCCCGCGGCCGCCTGCTCGGCCGCCTCTTCGACACCCGCCGGTTCGCCGCGGTCGAGGCCCGCCTCGGGGACCGGCGCCGGGCCGCCGAGACCCGGGTGCGCGAGGGCGACGAGCGGGTGCTGGCCGTCGCGCACCGGCTGGCCCAGGCCGCCGGAGACGCGGCCGACCTGCGCGCCCGGCCCCTGCCGCAGCTGTCGCCGGGCGACCCCGGGCTGGCCGAGGAGGTACGCGCCTGGGCCGCCGTCGCCCGGGTGAGCGCCCGGGAGCGGCTGACCGTCGCCGAGTCCGCCCTGACCGCCGCCGAGAGCGCCCACCACGCGAGCCGCCTCGCCCTGGAGGACGCCCGCGAACTCGACCGCCTCCAGCGCCGCCACGCCGAGGCCCTCCGCCGCTCCGAGGCCCTGGCCGCGGAGGCGCCCGAGCGCGACCGGGTACGGGCCCGCCTCGACCGGGCCGCGCGCGCCGACCGCGTCACCCCCGCCCTCGAACTCAGGGCCACCGCCGAGGCCGCGCACCGCGCCGCCCGGGCCGCCGACGCCCGCTGCCGGGGGCAGCTGCCGCCCGCGCTGGCCGAGGCCGGGGCCGAGCAGCTCGCCGCCGTCGAGCGGCGGCTGCGCGAGGAGCTGGGTGCCCTGGGTGCCGCCCGCCGGGACGAGGCCCGCAGCGCCGAGATCACGCGCGAACGCGCCGCCCTCGACCGCGAGACCCGCGCCGCCGAGGAACGGCTCCACGAGGCCGCCGCCTGGCTGGCCGACTGGGACTCCCGGCGTGCCGCGCTCCAGCAGGACGTCGAGGCCGCACGGCAGGCCGCCACCCGGGCCGAGGCGCTCGCCGGCCGCCTCGAACCCGCCCGGCAGCAGCTGGAGACCGCCCGCCGCCGCGACGAGCGCACCAGCGAGGCCGAACGCGCGGCCGCCGCGCTGCTCTCCGTACGCGAGACCGCCGGCGCCGCACGCGAGCACTGGCTGGAGCTGAAGGAGGCCCGGCTGGCCGGCATCGCCGCCGAGCTGGCCGCCGCCCTCGCCGACGGCGAACCCTGCACGGTCTGCGGGTCCCCCGAGCACCCCCGCCCGGCCAGGCCCGCACCCGGACACGTGGACCGGGCCGCCGAGGACGCCGCCCGGACCCGCTTCGAGCGGCTGGACGCCGACCGGGCCGCCGCCGAGCGCGCCCTCGCGGTCGTGGAACAGGCCCGCGACGAGGCGGCGGCCGCCGCCGGCGCGGCCACCACCGCCGAACTCCGCGAGCGCGCAGAACAGCTGACGGCCGAACACGCCCGTGCCCGGGCCGAGGCCGCCGGGCTGCACGCGGCCGCGGAGGCCCTCGCCCGGGCCGAGCGCGAGCAGGCCCGCCGGCTGGAGACCCGTCGCGAGGCGGAGACCACCCTGGCCGCCGCCGGCTCCCGCCGCGAGGGCCTGGAGCGGGAACAGGCCACGCTGGAGGCCGAGTTGGCCCGGGTGCGCGGCGACGCCCCCAGCGTTGCCGCCCAGGCCGGGGTGCTGGAGCGCCGCATCGGACTGGTCACCGACGCGGGCCGGGCCGCAGCCGACGCCGAGGGCGCCGCGCGCCGGCTGAAGGAGGCCGACGCGGCCCTGGCCGACGCCGCCTTCGCCGCGGGCTTCGACACCACCGAGGCGGCCGCCGCGGCCCGCGTCGCCGAACCCGAGCGCCGGGCCCTCCAGCACCGTCTCGACGCCTGGGCCGCCGAGCGGGCCGCGCTCGCCGACCGGCTCGCCGAGGCCGACGCCGTCGCGGCGGCGGCCCTGCCGCCGGCCCGGCCCGAAGCCGCGGAGGCGGCGGCCGCGACCGCCGCGGCCCGGCTGCGTACCGCGGGCTCCGCCGCCGACGCCGCCCGCGGCCGGTGCGCGGACCTCGACCGGCTGTCCCGCCAGGCCGAGACGGAACTGCGGGCCCTCGGACCGCTGCGCGAGGAGTACGGCCGGGTGGCCCGGATGGCCGGGCTCACCGCGGGCACCTCGGCCGACAACGAGCGCCGGATGCGCCTGGAGTCGTACGTGCTGGCCGCCCGCCTCGAACAGGTCGCCGCCGCCGCGACCGTGCGCCTCCTCGCCATGTCCGGCGGCCGCTACACGCTGGTCCACTCCGACGCCCGGGCCGGCCGCGGCGCCAAGTCCGGGCTCGGGCTGCACGTCGTGGACGCCTGGACCGGCAGCACCCGCGACACCGCCACCCTCTCCGGCGGCGAGACCTTCTTCGCCTCCCTCGCCCTGGCGCTCGGCCTGGCCGACGTGGTCACGGACGAGGCGGGCGGCGTGCGCCTGGACACCCTCTTCATCGACGAGGGCTTCGGCAGCCTGGACGACCAGGCGCTCGACGAGGTGCTCGACGTGCTGGACTCGCTGCGCGAACGCGACCGCAGCGTCGGCATCGTCAGCCACGTCGCGGACCTGCGCACCCGCGTCCAGGCCCAGCTGGAGGTCGTCAAGCAGCGCGGCGGCTCGGCGGTACGGCACCACACGGGCGGCACCGGCCACTGAGCCGCCGCCCGGGAGGCCGGGCGGGTCCGCCGGTCAGTTGCCGAGCGCCCGCCGGGGCAGCGGCGAGGAGTACACCACGCTGGTGGTGACCGAGCCGAGCGAGGCCACCTTCCCGGAGATCTCCTCCAGGTGCCCCATCGAGCGGGCGGCCACCTTCAGCACGAAGCAGTCGTCCCCCGTGACGTGGTGCGCCTCCAGGATCTCGGGGGTGGTCTGGAGCAGGTCGTGGAAGGGCTTGTAGTTGCCGTGCGGGTAGCGCAGCCGCGTGTAGGCGAGGATCGGCAGCCCGAGCTTCTCCTGGTCGACCACGGCCGTGTAGCCCGTGATCACGCCCGCCTCCTCCAGCCTGCGCACCCGCTCGGTGACCGCGCTGGCGGACATCGAGACGGCGCGGGCGAGTTCGGCGAAGCTGGCCCGGCCGTCGCGCTGGAGGGCCGCCAGGATGCGCCAGTCGGTGGCGTCCGGTGAATAGCTGGTCATGCGCCAGGAATAGCAGGGGATTCCCCGGCGCGGCAACGCAACTGCCGGGGAATCCCGCTTCCGAGGTGGATCAACGAAACGTAGATTCATTGCCATGACCACGCAGACGAACACCACCCAGGCCCCCGCCCCGACCAACCCCGTCCTCCGTGTTCCCCCGGCCTCCCCGGCCGCCGCGGCCGCCTACTTCGGTGCCAGCCTCGCCTTCCACGCCGACGTCTCCGACGTCGCGGCCGTGCTCAAGCAGGGCGGGGACCCGGGCTTCGTGCTGGTCGACTCGCGTTCCACCGCCGCGTGGGACCAGGCCCACGTGCCCGGTGCCGTCCACCTGCCGACCGCGCTGATCCCCGAGCAGGCCGAGGACCTCCTCGACAGGAACGTGCCCGTGGTGACGTACTGCTGGGGCCCCGGCTGCAACGGCGGCACCCGCGCCGCCCTCGCCCTGGCCGAACTCGGCTACCAGGTCAAGGAGATGCTCGGCGGGATCGAGTACTGGATCCGCGAGGGCTTCGAGGTCGAGACCTGGCAGGGCCGCGAGCAGCGTGCCGAGGCCGACCCGCTGACCGCGCCCACCGACTCGGACGACTGCGGCTGCTGACCGCCCTCCGGGACGCGGAACGCCCCCGGGCCGGCACGCACGCGAACGGCCGCCCGCCCCCGGCAGGGGACGGGCGGCCGTCGTGCGTGACGTCACGCGTGCGCGTGTCGGGTGCGCCGCGTTCGCGCGTCGCGGGTCAGAGCTTCGACAGCTCGTCGACCAGGTCGTCCAGGCCCAGCGAGCCCTGCGACAGGGCCGCCATGTGCCAGGCCTTCGCGTCGAAGGCGTCTCCGTGCGCCTTGCGGGCGTTGTCCCGGCCCAGCAGCCAGGCGCGCTCACCGAGCTTGTACCCGATGGCCTGGCCCGGCATCGAGAGGTAGCGGGTCAGCTCGCTCTCGACGAAGTCCGCCGGACGGCCGCTGTGCAGCCCGAAGAACTCCTGCGCGAGGTCGGGGGTCCACCGCTCGCCCGGGTGGAACGACGAGTCGGCCGGGATCTCCAGGCCCAGGTGCATGCCGATGTCCACGATCACCCGGCAGGCGCGCATCATCTGGCAGTCCAGGTAGCCCAGGCGCTGCTCGGCGTCCTTCAGGAAGCCCAGCTCGTCCATGAGGCGCTCGGCGTACAGCGCCCAGCCCTCGGCGTTGGCGCTGACCATGCCGATGGTGGCCTGGTAGCGCGAGAGCTGGTCGGCCACGTGCGTCCACTGCGCGATCTGCAGGTGGTGGCCGGGGACGCCCTCGTGGTACCAGGTCGACACCAGGTCGTACACCGGGAAGCGGGTGGCGCCCATGGTGGGCAGCCAGGTGCGCCCGGGCCGGGAGAAGTCCTCGGACGGGCCGGTGTAGTACGGGGCCGCGGCACCGCCGGGGGGCGCGATCCGGGACTCCACCTTCCGCACCCGCTCGGCGAGTTCGAAGTGCGTGCCGTCCAGCGCCTCGATCGCCTCGTCCATCAGGCCCTGCAGCCAGGCCTGCACCTCGTCGACGCCCTCGATGTGCGTGCCGTGCTCGTCGAGGTGCTTCAGCGCCTCCCAGGGGGTGGCGCCGGGCAGGATCTTCGCCGCCTCGGCCTTCATCTCGGCGTGCAGGCGGTGGTACTCGGCCCAGCCGTACGCGTACGCCTCGTCCAGGTCGAGGTCGGTGCCGTTGAAGTAGCGCGCCCAGCGGGCGTAGCGCTCGCGGCCCACCGTCTCGGCGCGGCCCTCGACGGCCGGGGCGTACACGTCGCGCATCCAGTCGCGCAGGGCGACGACCGACGCCGTGGCGGTCGCCGCGGCCTTGTCCAGCTCGGCGCGCAGCGCGTCGGGGCCGCCCGCGGCGAAGTCGTCGAAGAAGGCGGGCTCGCCCTTCTCACCCTGTCCGGCCCAGGCGCTGAGCTGGCCGACGAAGGTGGCGGTGGGGCGCGGGGCGCCGTACAGCTCGCGCTCCAGGCCGAGTTCGAGGCAGGAGCGGTAGCCCTCGAGGGCGGCCGGGACGGCGCGCAGCCGCTCCGCGATCGCCGACCAGTCCTCCTCGGTCTCGGAGGGGGTGATCGTGAAGACCTCGCGCACGGAGTGGGCCGGCGAGTGGATGTTGGAGACGGCGCGCAGGTCCTCGTCGGCCTCGTGCACGGCGAGTTCGGCGGTCAGGCGCTCGCGCAGCAGGCGCGCGCAGCGACGCTCGGCGTCGGTGTCCGCGCCCGGCAGCTGCTCGGCTGCGTCGAGCCTGCGCAGCGTGGTGCGCGCCAGCTCGGCGACGGCCTGGCGGCCCGCGGGGGAGAAGTCCGGGAGCTTGCGCGAGCTCTCGGCGACACCCAGGTAGGTGCCGGTGAGCGGGTCGAGGGCGATGAGGTCGTCGACGTACGCGTCCGCGACCTGGCGGGGCAGCAGGGTGCCGTTGAGGGTGTCTGACATGCGGACATCTTCGTACGAAGAAGGGCCCCGCGTCACCACCGTTCCGCTCCGGCCGCCTGTCGCGCGGGGGCGGAACGGGTGCCCGGGCCGGTCGGCGGCCGGATTCCGCCGGGTGGCCGGGAAGTCGGGGCCGTCCGGGTGCTCCGGCGCACGTGGGCGGCGCGCGGGGGGCGCGCCGCCCGTACCGGCTGGTGGCGGGCGTGCCCCCGGTCCCTGGGGGCGGCACCGGGGGCACGCCCCGGGCCGGGGCGCGCGGCGGGGGCGGATCCGGAGGACTGGCGAAGATCGACCGGATCCGTGTCCGTGCCGCGTCAGCGCTGGTGGGTCGGCCGGTCCTGCGGCACCTCGTAGGCGAGGCGGGAGCGTACCGGAGTCGCGTCCAGGCGGGCGGTGATCACCAGGGTGCCCTCCTCGATCTGGTAGTCGAGGGGGAGGCCCAGACCCCGCATGGCGGCCACCATCCCGGTGTTGGAGGACTGGGTGACGGCGTACACGCTGTCGCAGCCGGCCTCGACGGCCATCGCGAGCAGCCGGCGCAGCAGCTCGGAGCCGATGCCGCGGCGCTGCCAGTCGTCCTCGATGAGCAGCGCGACCTCGGTCTCGTCGCCGTCCCAGAGGAGGTGGCCGAGCGCGACCAGGCGGCCCGAGGCGGTCTGCACGGCCAGGGTGCGTCCGAAGCGCGGGCTCAGCAGGTGGTCGAGGTAGCGGTCGGCGTCGCCGACCGGGCCGTGGTAGCGCAGGCCCAGCGTGCGGGGCGAGCAGCGGTCGTGCATCGCGCGGGCGGCCGCCAGGTCGGAGGTGTCCGCGCGGCGGACCGTGATCTCGTTGCCCTCGGGCAGGGTGAGCACGTCCTGACTGCGCGGTACGCGCGGCCCGAGCCGGGCGTCGAGCTCGACGAGGGCGCGGGCCCGCGCGAACTCGGTGGGCGTGAAGGGCAGGTAGGGGCGCTCGATGGTGATGGCACCGCCCGACGGGTCGCGCAGCCGCATCACCGTGGCCTCCAGGACGCCCTCGACGGGCGCGTCGGCGGCCGCGTTCGGCCGGCCGGAGAGGGTGGTCGCGGGGATCGAGTGGATCGTGCAGCGGCCGAGCAGCTGGCGCAGAGCGAGGGGCAGTTCGGCGGCGTCGAGGGCGGTGCGGGTGGCCAGTCCGAGGATCCGCGTCGGCGCGTCGACCAGGTCGTGGGCGTCGGCCCGCTCGGTCCAGGTGCTGTGGCCGCCCGCCAGGGCCGCGGTGCGGGTCAGTTCGGCGGCGGGCAGTTCCTGGGGGGCGCGCAGCAGGAACTCGTCGACGGTGCCGCCCTCGGCGAGCGGGTGGGTCTGGAGGGAGAGGATGTCGACGCCGTGGCGGGCCAGGGCCGTGCACAGGGCCGCGAGGCTGCCCGGCTCGTCCCGTACGGTCGTCCGCATCCGCCACAGGGTGCCGGCGGCGGGCGCCGGTGCCTGACGGCGGGGTGCGGCATCGGACCGGGGCGCGGCGGATGCCGGTGCCGGCGGGCGGGGCGGCGCATGACTGTGCCGCCGGGCCCACCAGGTGTGGAATCCGGCCGTGATGAGCAGGGCCACCGCCGAGGCCACCAGGAGGTAGGGGCCCTCCGGGCCGTGCACGACGAGGTTGGCGAGGGCGTCGGCCACGGCCACGGCCGTGAAGAGCGCGGCCAGTTCGACCACGTCACGGCGCCAGTGGTGGTGGCGGTGGGGGTGCTGGGCTTCGGCAGGGGTGCGGTGAGTCATGCACACCACTCTGGCCCCGGGGTGTTGCGTGATCACGAACGTACTGTGACCGG
The DNA here is from genome assembly GCF_044759445.1 of Streptomyces sp. NPDC101118. Lineage (NCBI taxonomy): Bacteria > Bacillati > Actinomycetota > Actinomycetes > Kitasatosporales > Streptomycetaceae > Streptomyces > Streptomyces sp. NPDC101118. The sequence continues at coordinate 87,854 of NZ_JBIVZG010000026.1, forward strand.
CTGGTAAAAGGTGGATCTGGCCGGTTTCGTCCTGTTTTCGTCGGGGCCTTCCGGGTTACGGGCCGGGTGCGGCGGACCGGGGGCCGGCGGGGCGGTGCGCCCCTACGGCCCTCCGCCACCCTACTGGCCCACGCGCCCCGGCGTGAGCACCTGGCTGAAGAGCACAGCACCGCCCTCCTGGCGCAGTCGCACGGTCAGCTCGCCGCAGTCCCCGTCGATCACGACCTCGCCGTAGTGCGGCGGCGCCTCGTCCGGAGACAGGTTCGGCACGGTCGGCGCGTGGACGTACGCCTGCTCCGGGCCGAAGGTCCGGTCGAGCCGTCCCGCGGGGAAGGCGCCGGCGCCGATCGGTCCCGACACGAACTCCCAGAAGGGCGCGAAGTCGCCGAAGGCCGCCCGCTCCGGCGCGTAGCGCTGTGCGGCGGTGTAGTGCACGTCCGCGGTGAGCCACACGGTGCCGGTGATGCGCTCGTGCTTGATGTGGCGCAGGAGTTCGGCGATCTGGAGCTCCCGGCCGAGCGGTGCGCCGGGGTCGCCCTGCGCGACGGCCTCGAAGTCCGCGGTGCCGTCGGGGACCACGATGCCCAGGGGCATGTCGGCGGCGATGACCTTCCAGACGGCCCGCGAGCGGGACAGCTCCCGCTTGAGCCAGGCCAGTTGGCCGGCGCCGAGGATGCCGGCCGGGTCGTTGTCCTGGCGGCCGGGGGAGTTGGGGTTGCGGTGCGTGCGCATGTCGAGGACGAACACGTCCAGCAGCGGTCCGTGCCGGACCACGCGGTACATCCGGCCCTGGGCGCGCGGTGAGGGCGCCGGGGCGGCGACGGGGAAGTACTCGCCGAAGGCCTGCCGGGCGCGGGCGGCCAGCACGTCGACGTCCTTGACGGTGTAGCGGGGGTCGTCGAGGAGCTGGCCCGGGTACCAGTTGTTGCGCACCTCGTGGTCGTCCCACTGGGCGATGACCGGCACCTGGGCCCGGAAGCGCCGGTACGGCTCGTCGAGCAGGTTGTAGCGGAAGTTGCCGCGGAACTCGTCCAGCGTCTCCGCGACCTTCGACTTCTCGGGGGTGGTGAGGTTGCGCCAGACGCGGCCGTCGCGCTGGACGGCGGTGGCCTGGACCGGCCCGTCGGCGTACACGGTGTCGCCGCTGAAGAGGAAGAAGTCCGGGTCCAGGGCCCGCATCTCGTCGAAGACCCGGTGCCCGCCGCGGTCGGGGTTGATGCCCCAGCCCTGGCCGGCCAGGTCGCCCGACCAGAGGAAGCGGACGCCGGTGCGGCGCAGCACGGGCGCGGTGCGGAAGCTGCCGGCCACCGGCTCCGAGGTGCGGCGGGGGTCGGCGGGGTCGGCGAGCAGCACCCGGTAGTGGATCCGGGTGCCCGGGGGCAGGCCGTGCAGGGCGGTGACCCCGGTGTGGTCGGTGGCCGGGCCGAGCAGGGGCCCGTACCAGCGGCGCGTGCCGTAGCGGAACGTTTCGCTCGGCGAGGTCTCCACGAGCATCCGGGCGGGACGGTCCGCGCGCGTCCAGACCAGGGCGGAGTGGGCGGTGACCTCGCCGGACTGGACGCCCCACAGGGCCTTCGGGCGGCCGGACAGGGCCAGGACGGGCGCCGCGGGCGCCGTACGCGGGGCGGCCGCGCTCGCCGGTGCCGCGAGCGGCACGGCCGGGAGGGTGAGCGCCGCGGTCGCGGCGAGGGAACCGCGGACGAGGGAACGGCGGTCGGGACTGGGCTGCGTCATCGGTGCGCCTCCGGGCGGGGACCAGGGGTGACCCCCGCCCGGCGGTGGCGGGCGGGGGCCGCCCAGTGTGCCGAGGGCACACCGGGCCCCGACGTCCGCCGCGCGAACCGCCGGTGAACAGCCGTCAGACAGTCGCCGGGCGGGCCGTGCCGCCGGCGACGGACGAGGTCTCGCGCGCGGTGTCGAGGATGACGCGGGCGACCAGCGCCGGGTCGTCGTTCATCGGCACGTGCCCGCAGCCCGGGAGGCGGACCAGCCGCGCGCCGGGCAGGGTCCGCTTGGCGCGTACCCCCTGTCGGCGCAGCAGCAGCCGGTCCCGCGTGCCCCAGGCGATGGTCACCGGCAGGCCGGGCACGTCCTCGGTCACCAGGACGCCCTCGCCCGCCGCCAGGGTCTCGGCGAAGCCGGGGGCCTCGCGCAGGGCCAGGGTCTCGGCGACCACCGCCTCGGGGGAGCGGCGGCCCGGCCGGGCGTAGATGGTGCTGGTCAGGGCGGCGCGGCCGGCGGCGGTGCGGGAGAGGCGGTCCAGCGCGGGCCGGGGGAGCACACGTGCGCCCGCGCGCATGGCCCGGAGCGTGGAGAAGGCGTAGCGGCGCTCGGCCTCGGACCAGAAGCCGGCGGGGGAGAGGGCGGTGACGGAGCGGACCAGCCCCGCGCGGGCCATCTCCAGGGCCAGCAGGCCGCCGAGGGAGTTGCCCGCCACGTGGGGGCGGTCCAGGCCGAGTGTCGCGCAGAGCGAGCCGAGGGCCGGGACGACGCTGCCGAGCCCGTACGGGACCCCGTCCGGCAGCGGCGGGGAGACGCCGAAGCCGGGCAGGTCCACGGCGACCACCTCGTGCTCGGTGGCCAGGATGTCCAGCACGGGGTGCCAGGCCTGGAGGTGGTGGCCGATGCCGTGCAGGAGCAGGAGGGGCTCGCCCGCGCCGCGGCGCTCGTAGGCGACGGTGGCCTCGCGGGGGCCGGCCGGGGTGTCGAGCGGGAAGGAGACCGTGGCGGTCATGCTGCTCCTCGTCGAAGGCGGGGGACGCGCCGTTGTGAGACCCGGCGTCAGCAGATGATTACCGCCCAGTAGGGGCTGCTTCAAGGGGTGGGGACCCGATCTTGGGGCACGCGCCGTGAAATCCGGCCAGGCACCGGCCGCCGGCGGTTCCCGCAACGGCTGTGCGGCCGTAACCGTGGGCGGGGCCGCCTTCCCCCGACGCCTGGTCGTGAGCGATTCGCGGACTTTGCACTCCGCAAGAACATCCTGTGAACGGCCTGATACGTATGCCCGGTGTGCCCGGCAAAGGTATGAGGATTGGTCTTGACCAAGGGGTGGCGCGCCCCTATGGTCGCAGGGATAGTGCAGGAACCTTTAATAAACAAAGGCGCGGAACTGCCGCTGGAAGACAGCGATAGCAGGAGGAGTCAGGGTGGGGACCACGCAGCTCGAAACGGTGCCGGAGCCGAAGTACTGGCACCTCAAGACCGTGCTCAGCGAGGCGCTCGATCAGGACTTCGCCGTCGGCGAGGTGCTGCCGAACGAGCGTGACCTGGCGGCCCGCTTCGGTGTGGCCAGGGCCACCCTCCGGCAGGCCCTGGAGCAGCTGGAGCTCGAAGGCCGTCTCCAGCGCCGCCGCGGCGTCGGCACCACCGTCGCCCCGCCGCGCGTGGGCGTGGCCGTGGACGGTGCCCGCCACGACTGGCCCGGCGACGCGGGCGAGGGCTGGCAGCCCGTGGACTCCGTGGAGGCCGTGCCGGCCGCCGCGGTCGCCCGACTGCTCGGCGTCGACGCCGGGACCCGGGTCCACACGGTCCGCCGCATCCGCGTCACGCAGGGCCAGCCGGTCGCGGCCGAGCTGCTGTACGTGCCCGCCGCCTCCGTTCCCGGCCTCTCCGGGATAGACGCCCCCGCGGGACCGGCCCGGGCGCGCGCGGTGCTGCGGGAGCTGCGCCGCCTCGAACTCGACGGCCAGGACCGGTCGGTGGAGCTGGGCTCGGCCCGCGCCGACGACGCCAAGGAACTGGACCGTCTGCCCGGCTCGCCGGTGCTGCTGGTGACCACCCGGTACTTCACGACCGAGGGCACCGCGGCCGTCTCCGTCGCGACCTACCGCGCGGACACCTGCCGCCTCACCTTCGGAGCGGCGGGCGCCGTGGAAATCCACCCGGACACCCCCCGCCAGGCCTCCTGACGGACCCCGTCACGGACCGCCCCGGTCCCGCCAAGGGCGGCCGGGGCGGAGCCGTGTCCGTGTCCGTCCCGTCCGCGGGCCCCGACCCCGCGGTCACGGCCGGTCGGGTGACGCGTCCTCCTCCCGGAGTTCCACGACCACGAGAGTCCCCCGGCTCCCGGGCCGGACCGCGTGCGTCGTCCCCGCCGGGACGAGGTAGAGCTCGCCCGCCTCCACCGGGACGAGGCGGCCGGCGACGTCGAGCTGGAGCACGCCGTCGAGGACGAGCAGGGCCTCGGTGGTCCCGTGGCTCTCCGCCTCGACGGGCATCTCGTCCATCCTCAGCACCTTCACGCAGGCCGTGCCCACCTCTCCCAGGGCGAGCGAACGCCACCCTTCCGGGAGTTCTGCCGCGGTCTTCATCAGGTCGATCAGGGTCACGGCGCATCTCTCCTGACGGCCGGCAGTGTCCACCGGCCGCCTGCGACGGAATTTCTGGATGCCCCAGACGCTACGTGACCCGCACGGACGGTGGGTCGACCGATTGGCAAAGCCCGACCGGGCGGGCCTAGTGCTGCCCTGTGCGGGTCAGTTCGCACCTTCCTTCCGTGCAGGACCGGCGCAGGCGTCCGGCCGAGACGGTTTCCGCCAGGCCGATCGCCCAGCACATCGGGCAGCCGCGGAGGGCGACCAGGCCGACCGGAGCGAGCAGCAGGCTCGCCACGCCCACGACCGGCAGCAGGGCGAGGGCGCCGGCGAGGGCCCCGAACCCGAGGGCGCCCCGGGCCAGATGGCGCGGCACGCTGGCGCTGGCGAAGCCACGGCGGGCGGTCTGGCCGCCGTGGGCGGACGCGGTGGCGGCGAGCCCTCCGGGTGCGGTGCCCCCGCGGGGTGCGGTGGCGGGCGGTGCCGTGGTCGGGTCAGGTGCCATCGTGGGATCCTCCCGTCGCGGCCAGGTCCTCGCTCAGCGCTTCGCGCACCGTCGAACGGGCCCGGTGCAGGCGTGACTTCATGGCGGCCGTGCTGAGCCCGAGCCGGTCGGCGACCGCCCGTCCGGGCAGCCCCTGGATGTCCCGCATGACCAGCACCTGCCGCTGGTCGTCGGGCAGCGCGGCGACGGCGGCCGCCACGCGTTCGGCCTCCAGGCGCAGCAGCACGTCCTCCTCGGCGGACCGGGTGGTGCCGCCGGCGCCCTCGAAGCGGTCCGGCTCCCCGGGCCCGCCCGGGACGGCCGGCGGCAGGCGCTGGAGCAGGCCACGGGTGCGCCGCAGGCACTCGTTGCGGACGATCCGGAACATCCACGACGCCAGCGCCCCGGAGGCGCGCAGCATGCCGATCTTCCGGTAGAGGATGATCAGCGCCTCCTGGGCGGCGTCCTCGGCGTCCTGCGGCGTGGCGCAGAGAGAGTGCGCGAACCTCTGCACGTGCGGGTGGGACCCGTACACGAGGGCGCTGAGCGCCTCGACGTCGCCGCGCTGGGCTGAGGCGACCAGGGTGGCACCGGGCCAGGTGTGGTCAGCCACGCCGACGCCCCCGGCGGCGCAGCAGCGTGACGGTGCAGGCGCACAGCAGCACGGCGGCCGCGGCGACGATGACGACGGTGGTGGTCATGGGGGATCCTCCCGGTGGGGTGCGGGGCGGACGTGGTCGTCCGCACGCCTACTAGAGACCTGCGGGACGCAAAAGGATTCACCCCGGTCCGGGGGCCCGGCGTTCCGCACTGCGGCGGGCCCGCAGGCGACGCTCCGCTAGCGGATCTCGGTCGGGGTGCGGCGGTGGGTGGAGCGGCGGTCCTCGATGTGCTGCCAGCGGTCGCCGTAGACGGTGCGGACCACGGCCGGATCGGCCAGGAAGTCGTGGGGGAAGCCGAGCGGTACGGCGCTCGCCCCGTCGAGGAGGGCGACGGCATCCGCGTCGAGACGGACCTCCAGGCTCCCGAGGTTGTCCGCGAGCTGGTGCTCCTTCGTGGCGGCGATGATGGGGACCACGTTGCCCGGCCGGCCGCGCAGCCAGGCCAGCGCCACCTGGGCCGGCGTCCAGCCGCCCTGCTCGGCGACGTCCAGGACCGCCGTGACGACGGCCTCCTCCTGCGGGGTCGCCGTCACCTCCCAGGCGTCCAGCCGCCCGCCCTCGCCCCGGCGGTACTTGCCGGTGAGCCGGCCGCCGGCCAGCGGGGCCCACGCCAGCACCGCGAGGTCGAACGCCCGCGCCTGCGGCAGGAGTTCACGCTCCGGGGTGCGCTCCAGCAGGTTGTACCGCAGCTGCGAACCGGCGAACGCAGTCCAGCCCCGCAGCTCGGCCAGGGTGTTGGCCTGGGCGATCTCCCAGGCCGGCCAGTCCGAGACCCCGACGTACAGCACCTTGCCCGACCTGACCAGGTCGTCCAGGGCCCGCATCACCTCCTCGACCGGGGTGAGGTTGTCGCGGGCGTGCACCCACAGCACGTCGACGTGGTCGGTGCGCAGCCGGTCCAGGCTCGCCTCGACCGAACGCACCAGGTTCTTGCGGTGGTTGCCGGCCGCGTTGACGTCGCCCTCGCGGGTGGCGCAGGTGTACTTGGTGGCCAGCACGAACGCGTCGCGCCGCCCCTCGAGCAGCTCGCCCAGCATCCGCTCCGAGCCGCCGCCGGCGTAGATGTCGGCCGTGTCCAGGAAGTTGCCGCCCGCGTCGGCGTAGGAGTCCAGGATCCGCGAGGTTGTCTCCCGGTCCACCCCCCAGCCCCCGTCGTCGCCGACGGTCATGGTGCCGAGGCACAGCTCGCTCACGCGCAGACCGGTCCTGCCGAACAGTGTGTACCGCACGAATCGTTCCCCTCCAGGTGGGTCGTGCCCCGACGCTAAATGCTGGAGCGCACTCCAGCGCAAGCCGCACCCGCCCGTGTCCGTGGTCCGGTCAGTCGGAGACTGCGGCCCGCCAGCTCCACGAGGTGCGGCGGGGACGCCCTTCCAGCTCTCCGCGGCCGGTGCACCCCAGGAGGACGTCGGCCGGGTCGCCGGGCGGGGCGTCGGGGAAGAGGCGGTCGCGGACCGCCACGCACCGTGGCGCCGGGGGCAGCCAGTCCACGCCAAGCCCCTGGGTGATGTCGAAGGTGTGCAGCAGGACCTCGGCCCTGCCCATCGCCGCGAACCCGGTCCGGTCGCACGGTCCCCAGTGCCAGGCCCGCATCTCCGGGCCGGCCGAGGCCAGCGCAGTGCCGACCAGCCCCGCGCAGGCGGTGACCAGTCCGCGTCGACGTGCGCCCCGAGGACCCGCGCCATCTCGGCCGCGGCACCCTCGACGTCCAGATGATCCGAGAACCCGAGAACCCCATCCGGGGATGCCAACCCCGCCCTCCGGCGCCCGCGACGGGCCGCCGCGCGGGGCGACGGCGGTGCGGGCCGGGGCCCCCGCCTCGAACCGCGGCGGCTGCCGGTGCCGAACCGGTCCGGGCCTGGAGGCACCCGCCCCCAGGCCCGGCGGCGACCGGCGCTAGCGGCGGGACGTCACCGTCTTCTCGATGGCGAAGAGCTCTTCCTCGACCTGGTCGAGGGCCAGGCGCAGGGCGCCGGTGGCCACCGCCGCCTCGCCGAGCATCGACAGGGCCACCCGCGGGGGGCGCAGGCAGTACCGGGCCAGTTCCGCGCGCAGCGGGTCCAGTACGCCGTCCAGCCCGGCCGCCCAGCCGCCGACCACCACCAGCTCGGGGTCGAGGGCCAGCACCAGCGCGGCCACGTCGTGCACCAGCCGCTGGATGAACCGGTCCACCGCCGCCACGGCCTGCTCGTCGCCCCTTCGGGCCTTCGCGAACACCTCGGCCACGGCCTGCTCGTCCAGGGGGTGCAGCGGCTCGCCGGTGGTCGACAGCAGCCGCTCCGGCGTCACGCCCCGGCCCAGCAGGTGCAGGGCGCCGATCTCGCCGGCCGCCCCGCCGAAGCCCCGGTGCAGCCGCCCGCCGATCAGCGATCCCGCGCCGGGGCTCAGGCCGGCCATGACGAAGACGATGTCGTCCACGTCCTTGGCCGCGCCCTTCCAGTGCTCGGCGACCGCCGCCGCGTTCGCGTCGTTCTCCACCTGGACCGGACAGCGGAAGGAACGCCGCAGCCGGTCGCCCAGCGGCAGTCCCGTCCAGCCGGGCAGCGCCGTACCCAGGCGCACGGTGCCGTCCGCCTCCACGATGCCCGGGCTGCCCACGCCGACGGCGCGCAGCGAATCCCGCGGCACACCGGCCCGGCGCAGCAGGTCCGCCACGCACGCCCGGACCTTCTCCAGCCGCTCGTCGGCCGAGGCGGCCTCCGAGACGTCCTTGGTCCCGGCGCCGATCACCCGGCCGTCCAGCCCCGACAACAGCGCGGCCACCCGGTGGGAGCCGATCTCGATGCCCAGCAGGTGCCCTGCCTCGGCACGGAACCGGAACCGCCGCGCAGGACGCCCCTGACGGCGCGCGCCTTCCTCGGCCTCGGCCTCGACGACGAGCCCGGTCGACATCAGCCCTTCCACGACACCCTCGACCGTGGGCCGGGACAGCCCGGTCACGCGGGTGAGGTCGGTGAGCGTGGGTGCCCCCGCCGCGCGCAGCGCGCGCAGCACGACGGCGGAGTTGATCCGCCTGAGCAGAGAGGGATCCCCGCCGGTCAGCTGCCCCAACGTGTGTCCTCCCAGCTCGTGCACCTGTTCAGGCGGATCGTACTGCGCCGCTCCCGGGCGGGCGAGGACGAGGGGGTCCCCCGGCTCCCCGCACACCGGTCACGCCGGTGCCACGAAGCCCGACTCGTACGCCGCGATGACCGCCTGCGTGCGGTCCCGCGCCCCCAGCTTGGCGAGGATGGCGCTGACGTGCGACTTCACCGTCTCGGCCCCGACGAACAGCCGGCCGGCGATCTCCGCGTTCGACAGCCCCCGCGCCATGAGCCTCAGCACCTCCTCCTCCCGCTCGGTCAGCGCGGCCGCCGCCAGCGCCTCCCGGGCCGCCCGGTTGCCGTACTCGGCGGCCAGCGACCGGACCGCAGCCGGGAAGAGCAGCGACTCGCCCTCCGCGACGAGCCGCACCGCGTGCACGATCTCCGAAGGGCGGGCCCGCTTCAGCAGGAACCCGTCCGCACCGGCCCGCAGCGCCTGGTAGACGTACTCGTCGTTCTCGAACGTCGTGACGACGAGGATCTTCGGCGGCGCGTCCACCGAGCGCAGCACGGCCCGGGTCGCCTCGATGCCGTCCAGCAGCGGCATCCGCACGTCCATGGCCACCACGTCCGGCCGCAGCGACCGCACGAGCGGGACCACGGCCGCGCCGTCGGCGGCCTCACCGACCACCTCGATGTCGGGCTGGGCATCCAGGACCGCGCGCAACCCCGCGCGCACCAGGGGCTCGTCGTCGACGAGAAGTACGGTGACCGGCATCGGGTCAGGGTATGCGCTCCAGCGGAAGCCGGGCGCGCACCCGCCACTCGCCCGAGTGCGGCCCGGTGTCCGCCACCCCGCCCAGCAGCGCGGCGCGTTCGCGCAGCCCGCGCAGTCCGCTGCCGCTCCCCACCCGAAGGGCCGCCGTCGTCTCCGGCATGGGATTCGTCACCTCCAACTGCAGTTCCTTCTCCGTCATTTCGATCCGCACCCGGACCGGCACCGGCCCGCAGTGCCGCAGCACGTTGGTGAGCGACTCCTGGAGGATCCGGTACGCCTCCCGGGTCACCGGCCCGGGCAGCCGGTCCAGCGGTCCCGACAACTGCGCCACCACCGGTGAACCCGATCCCCGGGCGGACTCCAGCAGCCGGTCCGCCTCGGCCAGCGTCGGAGCCTGCGAGGGCTTCGTGCCGGACTCCCGCAGCACCACCAGCACCCGTTCCAGGTCCTCCAGCGCCGCCCGGCCCGTCTCCTCGATCGCCTCCAGCGCGCGGTCGGTGAACTCGGGGCTGCCGGCCGCGCGGGCCGCCCCGGCCTGGACGACGGCCACGGTGAGCGCGTGACCGATCGAGTCGTGCAGCTCCCGTGCGATGCGCGTGCGTTCCAGCAGCTGTTCCGTCCGCTCCTCCAGGGCCGTCAGACGCTCCGCCGCCGAGGGGCCGAGCAATCGCCGGGCCAGCACGGTGACCAGCTCGCCGAGCAGTATCACGAGGGCGAGGAGGACCAGCAGCGGCACCGGGATCAGGACGGCCGCCAGCCAGCGCGGCATGTCCACCGGCAGCAGCGTCTCGTCCGCGATCGGCCCGCCCGCGGTACGCGTCACCAGATCGATCGTGGTGAAGGGCAGCCAGGCGGTGGAGAGCGTGGTCAGGGCGCCCACCGCCAGACGTATCTCCAGCCACAGCACGGTCCGCCACCGGTCGGGCCAGGTCACGGCGGGCGTCGTGGATATCGGCCCGTCCTGGCGCCCCCGGTCCTCGGGCGTCAGCAGGAACTGGGCCTGCAGCCCCTCGGCGCTCCGCACCCACGGCACGAGCCCCAGCGCCCAGATCCACAGCGCCGGACCCCACGGCCACTCGGGAAACATGAACAGCCAGACGGCCACGACGAGTACGGGCACGGACAGGTGCAGCCAGCGGGTGTACGTGACCGGCCTCAGCGGCGCACGGAGGAATCGGGACATGCCGTCATCGTGCCAGGGCGGTGATCGACTCCGTCTCCCCCGTGCGGGGGAGACGATCCCCCCGGGCGGGGGAGGAGCTCGGCGGTGGCCGGCGGCCACGCTGAAGCCATGAACAGCATCGACATCCGAGACCTGACCAAGGCCTACGGCGCCACCCGTGCCGTGGACCACCTCACCTTCACGGTGCGCCCGGGGACCGTCACCGGATTCCTCGGTCCCAACGGCGCCGGCAAGTCCACCACCATGCGCCTGGTCCTCGGGCTGGACCGCCCCACGTCGGGGACGGCCACCATCGGCGGGCGCCCGTACGCCTCGTTCGCCGAGCCGCTGCGCGAGGTCGGCGCGCTGCTCGACGCCCAGGCCGCGCACGGCGCGCGCACCGCACGCGACCACCTCCTCGCGCTCGCCGTCAGCAACCGCCTGCCGGGCCGGCGGGTCGCGGAGGTGATGGAGGAGACCGGCATCGCCCCGGTCGCCCGCCGCCGGATCCGGACCTTCTCACTCGGCATGCGCCAGCGCCTGGGCATGGCGGCGGCACTGCTCGGCGACCCGGGCGTGCTGATGCTGGACGAGCCGACCAACGGCCTCGACCCCGAGGGGATCGTCTGGATACGCGAGCTGACGCGCCGGCTGGCCCGGGAGGGCCGCACCGTGCTGGTTTCCAGCCACCTGATGTCCGAGACCGCGGCCATGGCCGACCACCTCGTCGTGCTGGGCCGGGGGCGGCTGCTCGCCGACATGTCGATGAGGGAATTCATCGATGCCCGCAGCACTCCCCGGGCCCGGGTCCGCACCACCGACCCGGACCGGCTCCGGGCAGTGCTCAGGCGCGACGGCCGCGCGCTGACGGCCGCCGGAGAGGGGCGCTGGTCGGTGGAGGGGATACGCGCCGAGGAACTCGGCGCCCTGGCCGCCCGCGAGGGCATCGCCGTCCTGGAACTCGCCGACGAGCGGGCCTCGCTGGAGCAGGCCTACCTCGACCTCACCGCCACGGCGACCCAGTTCGCCTCGTCGTCCCCCGCCCACTCCCCCCAGGAGGTCTGATCCGTGAACACCGCGAACCCTGCCGTCCGCCCCGTCCTGCACTCGGAGTGGATCAAGATACGATCCGTCCGCGCCGTCGCGTGGTCCCTGCTGGGCATCGTGCCGGCCGCGGTCGCCATCAGCGTCCTGGCCGGTGCCACCACCGGTGAGGGGGAGGCGGACGCGCTCGGCTCCGACCGCCTGGCCGGCGCCTTCTTCGGGCTCAACTTCGGGCAGATAGCGGCCATCGCCTTCGGCGCCACGGCCGTCGCGGGTGAGTACCACCAGGGCGCCTTGCGCGTCTCCCTGAGCGCGGTGCCGGACCGCACCCGGTTCTTCCTGGGCAAGATCACCGTGATCGGGGTGCTCGCGCTGCTCGTGGGGTGGGTCGCGGGACTCGTCTCGTTCCTCGCGGGCCAGGCCTTCATGGGGTCGGCGGCGCTGGGGCTCGGTGACGCGGGCGTTCCGCGGGCCGTGTTCGGCAGCGGCTGCTACCTCGCCCTGATGGCGCTGTTCGCGGCCGGTCTCACCGCGCTGCTGCGCAGCGGGGCCGCGGTGCTGGGCCTCCTCATACCCTTCGTGCTCATCGTCTCGTTCGTCGTCGGGGACACGGTGGGCGGAGTCGCCCAGTACCTCCCCGACAGGGCCGGACAGGCGGTGCTGCACCAGGACACGGCGGGCGGTCCGGGCCCGTGGAGCGGACTGGCCGTCATGGCCCTGTGGGCGGGCGCCGCGCTGGTCGCCGGGTGGCTGGCCGTGCACCGGAGGGACGCCTGACGCCAGGCCAGTTGTCAGTGGGGGCAGCTTTACTGACGGTATGACCACGGCACAGCAGCTGGAGACCATCGACCGGATGCGGAGGCTCGCTTTCCCGGTCGGTGCGGGACGGGAGGACGGTATCCGGAGCGGGCCCGGGTACCACCTCGCCGAGCTGGGCGTTGCCCAGTGGGAGGCGGACGAGGACGCCGCGCTGCGGGCCGGCCACGACGAGCAGGTCGCGGCGGATTACGGAGCGCTCGTAGGGGTCCTGACCGCACGCTGGGGGGAGCCGCAGCAGTTGGGACTGGCCGCGAGACTGGAGCGGATGGTCCTGACCGGGGAGATGCCGGAGCCCTGGTCCGAGCTGTGCGGGCTCACCGACCACGTCCACCTCTGGTGGGTGGACGGGCGCTGGATCGCGGTGTGCGCGGCGCGCTGGGGCGAGGACCAGCCCTGGCTCCTGATGGCGGCGGTCACCGAGGTGGACCTGCCGTAGCGCCGGGGGAGCCACGGGAGAAGGGGAAACGAGGGGGGTGGTCAGGCGAGGGGGTCGGTTTCCGCGGCGGCGCGGAGGCGGGCGTACTCCTCCGCCATGGATTCCGCGGTCCAGTGGGCGTTGAGGCCGCTGGGGTTGGGCAGGGCCCAGATGCGGGTGGAGCCGATGGTGCGCTCCTGGGGGCCGATCTTGGCGCGGCGTTCCCCGAAGGCGGTGCGGTAGGCGGTGACGCCGACGACCGCCAGCCACTGGGGGCGGAGCTCCTCCACCTTGGCGGTCAGGATGCGGCCGCCCTCGATGAACTCCTCGGCGCTCAGCTCGTCGGCCCGCGCGGTGGCCCGGGCCACGACGTTGGTGATGCCCAGCCGGTAGGTCAGCAGTTCGTCCTGCTCGGCGGGGGCGAGGCGGCGGGGGGTGAAGCCCGACAGGTGGAGCACCGGCCAGAAGCGGTTGCCCGGGCGGGCGAAGTGGTGGCCGGTGGCGGCGGAGAGCAGGCCGGGGTTGATGCCGCAGAACAGCACGCGCAGACCGCCCGCGACCACGTCCGGGAGGACGCGGTCACGGGCGGCGGCCAGCTCTTCGGGGGTCAGAGGATCGACCCCGGCGCGTAGGCGGCGGCCTCCGGGTGCTGCTTGGCGATCTCCTCGATGCGGGAGACCACCGTGGCGACCTGGTCGCCGGCGGCACCGGTGAAGGACAGCTTGTCGGCCATCAGGGCGTCCAGCTGGGCGCGGTCCAGCGGGATGCGCTCGTCGGCGGCGAGCTTGTCCAGCAGCTCGTTGCGCTCGGCGCCCTGCTCGCGCATCGCCAGGGCGGACGCCACGGCGTGCTCCTTGATGACCTCGTGCGCGACCTCGCGGCCGACACCGGCACGCACCGCGCCCATCAGGACCTTGGTGGTGGCGAGGAAGGGGAGGTAGCGGTCCAGCTCGCGGGCCACGACGGCGGGGAAGGCGCCGAACTCGTCGAGCACCGTCAGGAAGGTCTCCATCAGGCCGTCCAGCGCGAAGAACGCGTCGGGCAGGGCCACGCGGCGGACCACGGAGCAGGAGACGTCGCCCTCGTTCCACTGGTCGCCCGCGAGCTCGCCGGTCATCGAGGCGTAACCGCGCAGGATGATCATGAAGCCGTTGACGCGCTCGCAGGAGCGGGTGTTCATCTTGTGCGGCATCGCCGAGGAGCCGACCTGGCCCGGCTTGAAGCCCTCGGTCACCAGCTCGTGGCCGGCCATCAGCCGGACCGTCTTCGCGATCGAGGACGGGGCGGCGGCCAGCTGCACCAGTGCGGTGACCACGTCGTAGTCGAGGGAGCGGGGGTAGACCTGGCCCACGGAGGTGAAGGCGTGACCGAAGCCCAGGTGGCCGGCGATCCGCTGCTCCAGCTCGGCGAGCTTGCCGGCGTCGCCGCCGAGGAGGTCCAGCATGTCCTGCGCCGTGCCGACGGGGCCCTTGATGCCGCGCAGCGGGTACCGGCCGAGAAGGTCCTCGAGGCGGGCGTAGGCGACCAGCAGCTCGTCCGCCGCGGTGGCGAAGCGCTTGCCCAGGGTGGTGGCCTGCGCCGCGACGTTGTGGGAGCGGCCCGCCATCACGAGCTCGGCGTGCTCGCCGGCCAGCTTGCCCAGGCGGGTCAGCACGGCCACGGTGCGGTCGCGGACCAGTTCGAGGGAGAGGCGGATCTGGAGCTGCTCGACGTTCTCGGTGAGGTCGCGCGAGGTCATGCCCTTGTGGACGTGCTCGTGGCCGGCGAGGGCGTTGAACTCCTCGATGCGGGCCTTCACGTCATGCCGGGTGACCTTCTCGCGCTCGGCGATGGAGGCGAGGTCGACCTGCTCCAGGACGCGCTCGTAGTCGGCGAGGGCCGCGTCCGGCACCTCGATACCGAGGTCCTTCTGCGCACGCAGCACGGCGAGCCACAGCCGACGCTCCAGCGTCACCTTGTACTCGGGGGACCACAGGACGGCGAGCTCCGCGGAGGCGTAGCGGCCGGCCAGGACATTGGGGATGCGGGGCTTGGCTGTCACGTAAACGGATTCTACTGTCGGTTCGCGCAGGCCAGCGCCCCGCCCCCGATTGTGGCTTGCTACGAGAGGGCGCGCCCGGCGCCCACCGGAAGCCCGGCCTCCGCTGCCGCGGGCCCCGCGGCCCCCGACACGCCCCTAGGGCCGCCGGGCGTCGTACGGCAGGAGGTCGGGGCGCTTGGGCGGCAGGCCGTCGCCCGAGGAGCGGCCGCTGAGCCGCCGCCCGATCCAGGGCAGCAGGTGCTCGCGGGCGAAGCGCGCGTCGGCGGCCCGGCGCGCCGCCCAGCCCGGCGGCAGGGAGGGCGGCAGCTCGGTGCGCCAGTCCTCCTCGGGAGGCAGCCCCAGGGTCTGCCAGACCGCCTCGGCCACCCGCCGGTGCCCGTCCGCGGTCAGGTGGAGCCGGTCCACGTCCCAGAGGCGCGGGTCGGCGAGCGCGGGCGCCCCGTAGAGGTCGACCACGAGCGTGTCGTAGCGCGCCGACAGCTCCGCGATGAAGGCGAACAGCTCCTCCATCCGGGGGCGGAAGCGCTCCATCACCGGACCGTTGCGGCCGGGGGAGCGCATCAGCACCAGGCGGTCGCAGGAGGGGGCGAGCTTCCCGACGGCCTCCTCCAGGAGGCCCTTGACCCGGCCCATGTCGCACTTGGGCCGGAGCGTGTCGTTCAGCCCGCCCACCAGGGTGACGACGTCGGCGCGCATCGCGGCCGCGGCGTCCACCTGCTCCTCGACGATCTGGCCGATGAGCTTCCCGCGCACGGCGAGGTTCGCGTACCGGAAGTCCGGCTCGCGGGCGGCCAGCCTCGCCGCCAGCAGATCGGCCCAGCCCCGGTACGTGCCGTCCGGCAGCCGGTCGGACATCCCCTCCGTGAAGGAGTCTCCGACGGCGACGAAACTGGTGTACGAGGCATTCATTTTCATGGCGGTGCGATGTTACCGCGCGGTTCGGTCCGGCGCCCCCGGAACCCGGACCCCGAGGGGCCCGCCGGCTCCGGGGGCGCGGGTTCAGGTGGCCGGGGCGTTGCCGAACAGCTCCCGCAGCACGTCCTCCATGGTGACCAGACCGGCGAGTGCCCCGTCGGCGCCGAGCACGGCCGCCAGGTGGGTCCGGCTGCGCCGCATGGCGGTCAGCACGTCGTCCAGCGGGGTCTCCGCCCGCACCTGGGCGATCGGCCGCAGCGCCTGGGCGGGGAAGGCCCGGTCCCGCTCCGCGGCGTCCAGCGCGTCCTTGACGTGCAGGTACCCCAGGATCCGGCGCTGGTCGTCGATCACCGGGAAGCGGGAGTACCCGCTGGAGGCCGACAGCCGCTCCAGCTCCTCGGGGGTGATCCCCTCGTGGGCGGTGACCACCCGCTCCTCGGGAAGCACCACGTCGGTCACCGGGCGCCGGCCCAGCTCCAGCGCGTCGTGCAGGCGCTCGCTGGCCCGTCCGTCGATCAGCCCGGCCTCGCTGGAGTCCCTCACGATCCGTGCCAGCTCGTCGTCGGAGAAGGTCGCGGACACCTCGTTCTTCGTCTCCACCCGCAGCAGCTTCAACAGCGCGTTGGCGAAGGCGTTGATCGCGAAGATCACCGGCTTCAGCGCCCGCGTCAGCGTCACCAGCGGCGGCCCGAGGAGCAGCGCAGTGCGCACCGGCTCGGCCAGTGCCATGTTCTTCGGCACCATCTCGCCGAAGAGCATGTGCAGGTAGGTGGCCAGGGCCAGGGCGACCACGAAGGAGATCGCGTGGGTCAGCCCGTCCGGCACCCCGAAGAAGTCGAACACCGGCGTCAGCAGGTGCTCGATGGCCGGCTCGGCGACGACACCCAGCACCAGGGTGCAGAGCGTGATGCCGAGCTGCGCGGCCGCCATCAGCGCCGACACGTGCTCCAGGCCCCACAGCACGCTGCGCGCACGACGGTCGCCGCGCTCCGCATAGGGCTCGATCTGGCTGCGCCGCACCGAGATCAGCGCGAACTCGGCGCCGACGAAGAAGGCGTTCACGACCAGTGTCAGGAAGCCGATCAGCAGCTGTACCGCGGTCATCGGTCCGTCCCCGTCCCTCGCTCGCCCTCACCGGCACCGCCGGTGACCGGGGCGTGCAGCAGCACGCGGGCCGCCCGCCTGCCGCTGGCGTCCACCACGTCCACCTTCCAGCCGTCCATCTCCAGGCTGTCGCCGACGGCCGGGATCCGGCCCAGCTCGGTGGCTATCAGTCCGGCCAGCGTCTCGTACGGCCCCTCCGGAGCCCGGAGCCCGATGCGTTCGAGCTGGTCCGTGCGGGCCGCGCCGTCGGCCGAGTACAGCCTGCGGCCGTTGGCGTCGGTGCCCGCCGGGGCCAGGTCGGGGGTCTCGTGCGGGTCGTGCTCGTCGCGGACCTCGCCGACGACCTCCTCGACGATGTCCTCCAGGGTGGCCACGCCCGCCGTGCCGCCGTACTCGTCGATCACCACGGCCATCGTCTGCCGGCCCGACAGCCGGTCCAGCAGCCGGTCCACGGTCAGCGACTCGGGCACCAGCAGCGGCTCGCGCAGCAGCTGGGACACCGGGTACCGGTGCCGCTGCTCGGCGGGGAGAGCCAGCACGTCCTTGATGTGCACCGTGCCGACCACGGTGTCGAGGCTGCCCCGGTACACGGGGAACCGCGACAGACCGGTGGCCATGGTCGCGTTCGCCACGTCCTCCGCCGTGGTCTGCACGTCGAGCGCCGTCACCTGCACGCGCGGGGTCATCACGTTCTCCGCGGTCAGGTCGGCCAGGTTCAGTGTCCGCACGAACAGCTCGGCCGTGTCCTTCTCCAGCGCGCCCGCCTTCGCGGAGTGCCGCGCCAGCGCCACCAGCTCCTGCGGGGTGCGTGCGGAGGCCAGCTCCTCGGCCGGCTCCATGCCGAAGCGCCGCACCACGTGGTTCGCGGTGGTGTTGAGGTGCCCGATGAGGGGCTTGAAGGCCGCGCTGAAGACCCGCTGGGGCGTGGCCACGTGCCGGGCCACGCTGAGCGGCGAGGAGATCGCCCAGTTCTTGGGCACCAGCTCGCCCACGACCATCAGCACCACGGTCGACAGGGCGGTGCCCAGCACCAGCGCCACCGAGGAGGCCGTCGTCTCCGAGAGGCCCATGTCCTCGAACGGGCCGCTCAGCAGCTTGGCGATGGACGGCTCGGAGAGCATGCCGATGACCAGGTTGGTGACCGTGATGCCGAGCTGGGCGCCGGAGAGCTGGAAGGTGAGGCTGCGCACCGCCTTGAGGGCGCTCGCGGCACCGCGGTCCCCGCGCTCGACCGCCCGCTCGAGCTCACTGCGCTCGACCGTGGTCAGCGAGAACTCCGCGGCCACGAAGGCGCCGCAGGCGACGCAGAGCAGGAGCGCCACGGCCAGCAGAAGCACTTCGGTCATCGGTTCACCTCCGTCCCATGATCAGCCAGGAGGAGGGGTATCGCGCGATGTCGGGTACTGGGAGGCTCGCCCATGGGCGGACGCTCACACCTTTCGAATGCCGGGGTGGTCGTTCATACGGTCACCCCATAGTAAAGGACAGGCAAAGCGGCTAGGTGTGTTGTCCGGGCAGGTTGGTGCCGCGGCTGGCGGGTGTTTGGCCGCCGATCCCGGTATGGGGTCGGTGGTAGTTGTACCAGTGCAGCC